>CAZMSM010000037.1:0-21386 GCA_964568955.1 uncultured Eubacteriales bacterium
AAAAGCGTTGTGGGTGTTAAAATAACTTAATGTTGTTGCAAAAACTTCTTGCGTTTTTGTGAATGTCAACTTTATAATTATCAAACAAGGGTGGAAATTTTTTAATGACAGATATTCATTGTCATATTTTGCATGGGATTGATGACGGGCCCAGAGATATTGATACAGCCCTCAGACTGTGCATGATGGCTATGGAAAACGGAATAGATACTATTGTTGCCACACCGCATTTAACGACGCTCGGTGACTTGGATGCGTTTATCGATTTCAGAGACAACCGTCTGGAAGAGCTTCGTTATGAGATAAATCGAAGAGAAATGCTTATCGACATATATCCGGGTGCCGAGGTCTTAGCAAGCGAAGATTTTTTTTATCCGGTGCCCTTGGGAAAAGCCACGATTAACGGCAGTCGCTACATTTTGGTTGAGTTTGATTTTACGGGGTTGAGGTTTTCGACCGTTCTCAGGTATATAGAAGAAATACTCAAGCGAGACCTGGTGCCGATTGTTGCCCACCCCGAAAGGTATTCCTTCCTTCAGGTTCAGTATGATAGGGTTAATTTTTTAATGGATATGGGCTGTCTTTTTCAAGTGAATGCCGGTAGCCTTGCGAGCATGGGCAGCAGGGAAGAGTTTGACCTTGCATATGAGATGGTGCTAAAAAATGCTGCGTCGTTTATCGGCTCAGACGCGCATTCGTTGCACAACAGGCCAAACGCGATGTTGAAGATGATACGGGATTTTCCGCCGAACATCAGCCGCAAAGCACTGGATAGAATGCTCAACCTCAATCCTCAAGCAGTTATTAAAAACAAGTCTGTCATGCGCTCTCTCGACAGCGGTCTGTTGAAAAAAAGAAGGTACTAAACCTCAAGAAAGACCGGGGTGCGAGATGAGAGAAAAAGCAGAGACGGTTTACAGTCGGTATGATGAGGATTCGGCTATAGACCTTGCTAGGATAGGCTTGGCGTTACTGCATAAACTTTGGGTAATTATTTTGATAGCGTTGCTAAGCGCAACCGCTGTGTATTTTTATTCAAAAGCCACTTATGTCGAAAGTTATGTTTCAAGCGCAACGCTTGCTTTTACAAGGACCGACAGGATTACCCAAACAGATGAAAACGGCAACGAAACCGGTGTGTTAATACAAAAGAAGCATTACACGGAGAAGGATGTAGAACGGTATCAGTTTTTGCTCAAAAGCGATGCCGTGGTACAAAAGGTTTTTGATGCTTTACAGGGTGAGTATACGCTCAGTGAAATTGAAAAATCGCTTTCTGTCAACAGTACATCTGTTACAGGTATATTCACAGTCAATGTTGCGAGTACGGATTATGAGTTTTGTACACAAGCGATTGTAGCTTTAATCGACGCTTTTCCTGAGTATCTGAAAAGTTTTGACACCGGTCTTGGCATTGATGTAATAAAAAATGCAAAGCCGCCCACGGTGATGAATGAAAGCCGGGCACCCCAAAAAGCTCTTTATGGTTTTATTGCGGGCGCGGCACTGGTTATTTTTATTATTTTGATCACGGAGGTTTTAACTGACACCGTGAGGGGAATAGAGGACGTCCGTAGCAAAACGGACATTAAGTTTCTGGGGGCCATCCCCACCGTCCGACTCGGCCAAAAAAACAAGCACCAAAGACTGCAGACCGGCTTGATGTTGACTGATGAAAGCAAGACGAATTTTGCTTTTATTGAAAGCTTTAAGGCGATAAGAATAAAGGTTGAAAGTATTGCTGCCGAAAAAGGGTACAAGCTTTTTGCAATAACCAGCACCTTGGAAAATGAGGGGAAAACGACCGTAGCAATCAACCTTGCCTGCGCCCTTGCACAAAAAGGACGGTCTGTCTTACTGGTTGACTGCGATTTGCGCAAACCGTCGATTATGCGTACAGTCGGTATAAAAGATGACGGGAAAAGCGGTTTGATACAAATTATTAAAGGTGAATCCACTTATGCGGAGTCTATAAAGTTTATAAAACCACTGGGTGTCTTTGTTCTGCCAAGCGGTGGCATTTCGGCAAAATCAACGGAACTGTTGGATGCGGACAAAGTTAAAAACGTTTTCAGCAAGGCTGCGATGGAGTTTGATTTTGTGATTATCGACACCCCTCCGGCGCATATCGTTGCGGATTGCCTTGTTGTGGCCCCCTTAGCAGATGCGCTGATTTATACAATAAAGACAAACCACGCGAAAATCAGCACAATTAATGAAACGCTTGAAGAAGTTGCTTCAGCGAATATTGAAATCATCGGCTCGGTCTTAACGATGAGCAATGAAGAAGGCTCGGGCAAATATTTTTATCCTCGAGGCAAACGCTATCACCAACGCCGTAACAGGTACTGTAATAATCACTACACATACGGCTACGAATTGGAAAACGCCAAAAAGCAACTATAAATTTCGGCTTCCTTATACCGATTTGAAGCTTTAGCCGCGCGAACAATGCGAGGACGTTTTGTGCAACAATTGTCATAATGGAGGAGATATCACTTGAATACGGAACAAAAACCGGAGAAAAACAGGGCTGAAGAAAGTCTTTCGGCAACCTTTCTTTTTCGAGTCGCCAGTGTGGTGTTGAAAAAGTTATGGATTTTGCTTGCCGTGGCCTTGCTTTTGGGCACTTGTTTTTATCTTGTTGCAAGGGCGCTTTATGTTGAGGAATATCGTTCTAAAACCGTTATTGCTATCACCCAGACCACCTATATTACAGCTTTGGATAAAGATGGAAATGAGATCAGGGTTGTTTCCAAACAAAATATTTATGATGAGAATGATGCGAGCAAATACCAGGTTCTTTTAAAAAGCGATTATATTGCGGGTAAGGTAAGCAACGCAATTCCGGCTCAATACCCTAGGGAAGAAATTGTTGGTTCGTTGGCACTTTCGAAAGCCTCGACATCGGGGATATTTACTGTTGAGGTTACCAACGAAAATGTGCAATTTTGCGATGCTGCCATCCAAGTTATTAAGCAAGAGTTCCCTGAATATCTCAAGAGCTTTGACCCGAGTCTTGGCGTTGTTGTTGTTAACGACCCGCAAAAGCCTGTCATAAGCAATAAACACCAGCCACTGAAGATGGGTTTGCGGGGCTTTTTTATAGGTGCTTTTCTGGTAATACTGATACTGTACATATCCGAGGTGATCAGGGACACCATTAAAACAGTCGATGATATCCGTTATAGGCTGAACATCAAGGTGCTGGGCATAATGCCGACAGTCGACCAATACCGACGATTGTTCAGCAACAAAAAGATGATGCGCTGCCCAATTTTGAGCGACGAGAACAAAGTAAGCTTTTCTTTTATTGAAAGTTTTAAAGCCATCAGGACTAAAATTGAAAACAGTGCGAATGGTAACGGCAATAAAGTATTTGCTGTAACGAGCACTTTCGAAAACGAGGGCAAGACGACGGTAGCGGTCAATTTGGCGTGTGTACTTTCTCAGAAGGGGAAATCTGTTCTTATTATTGACTGTGACCTGCGTAAGCCGGCGGTTATGCGAATGGTGGGTATAAGAGAAGATGGCAAAAACGGTGTGATTCAAGTTGTAAAGAAGGAAGCGGCATATGAAGACTCGATAAAATATGTCAAGTCTCTGGGGATTTTCGTTTTGCCAAGCGGAGGGACAAGCAACAAGTCAACCGAGATTGTCGGTAGTGCCGAGTTTGAGAAGATGCTTGAAAGAGTTCGCAAAGAGTTCGATTATGTTATACTTAACACACCACCCACGCATGTTGTAACGGACTGCCTTGTTCTGGCCCCACTTGTTGATTCGCTGATTTTTGCCATACGGGTTGACTACGCAAGAACGAAGGAGATTATCAGTACGATTGAGGATCTGGAAGGCACCAACGTGGATATTATCGGTTCGGTTTTAACCATGGTTGATGAAAAGGATTCAAACAGTTATTTCTTGGGCTGGGGAGGTTCGGACTATTACCGCCGGCGTAAAGGCTATTACAGTGGTTATTATAAAGCGGAAACGACTCAGTTGAATGAAGCCACGAGCGCAAAAACCGGACAGGGGTAATGAATGTCGGCTTTTGGGTTTAACTGACGCATGATGTGGAAAGAGTTTACAAAGCTTTTTCTCAAATGTTTGGAGGAAATAAAAATGCAAAAAGAAAAAGATTTAAATCTTGCCGTTCTGATTGATTCGGACAATGTTTCACACAGATACGTTAAGGCGATGATGGATGAAATCGCCCGTTACGGCACGCCAACAATAAAAAGGATATATGGGGATTGGACAACATCAACGGGTGCAGGCTGGAAGGCGGTTTTGCTCAACAACGCAATTACACCTATTCAGCAATACAGTTACACCATCGGTAAAAACTCAACCGATTCCGCTATGATTATTGATGCAATGGACATATTGTACAGTGAGAAGGTTGACGGGTTCTGCATCGTGTCCAGCGACAGCGACTTTACACGCTTGGCAACCCGCTTGAGGGAGGCAGGGCTCAAAGTTTTTGGAATAGGCGAGAAAAAGACCCCCGAGCCCTTCATTGCAGCGTGTGATAAGTTTATTTATTTGGAAATACTGACAGCCGAGAACGGCAAGAAAGATACCCCGACAAAATCGGACTCCGAAACACGCCCGACCGTTCAAAAAGTGCATGCAAGCAAGATTACCGAAGATGTTGCCAGTCTGATTGTCAATTCGGTCAACGACATAGCCGATGATGAAGGCTGGGCGTTTTTGGGGGATGTAGGCAATATGTTGATTAAAAAGCAACCGGCATTTGACAGCAGAAACTACGGCTATACAAAACTAACCCCCCTGATTAAATCAACCGGTCTTTTTGATATTGACCAAAGGGATACAAGCAACAGAGGTATTAAACATATTTTTATAAGGGATAAAGCCTTTGTTCAGAGTGATAAGTAGGAACAGCGACGTAGAAAGCAGCCGGTGCAGAAAAAACGGTAATTTCTAATTCAAAATCAAAAAAGCGAATAGCTATGATAAAATGACATTGGGTTAATCCATGTGATGGGATGTTTTTTGAAAGATTATATATCTTCTATTGTGAGGTGAAAAGAAATGAATATCGATCCTGAAATGCTTATCAAGATTCTTGACGGAGCAACAGAGTTTCTTATGAACTTTCTGGGTATCAGTTTACCCGACATCATCGGTCAATTGCAGCCCTTGATTCAGGCTGTCATCGCCTTGTTCGCATAGTGGACGGGTTGTTCACATAGCAACTATTTTTTGAAGAGTACCGGCATACTGTTATATATAGTATGCCGGTTTCTTTTATACTGGGGATAAGCGACACCTTGAGGGCGATTAGAACAAACAAAATTTGATTTGTTTCTTTATAGAAATAAAAACAGGCTGGATGTATGATACTATGATTTTCAGATATTTCGTTATTTCTTTTGGGAGGTATCAAAATATCCTCGAAAATACGGATGAAAGAGGGGTGAAAGTTATGCAGATAGGAGAAATCCTCGATATCTTGGCGCTTGTTATAAAAAATGCTGATTTTTCTGTAGTGCTGGACGGTTTCAAGCAGCTTATCCCACTGGTGGAAAGAATCATCTCTGTTTTGATGTCCTTCATCGTTTAGATGAAAAACAAAACAATTTTTGCAACAAGGTGAAAGACGCAGCGCAAGTTGCGCCTTTCATTTTTATCGGAGATGTCCTTTTTAGCCGGTTTTTTCAACTCGAAAAAGAATTTTCGAAAAAAAATAGAGATATTTTCAAAAATAATAAAAAAAGTGTTGCATTCCATAAACCATTGTGATAGTATTTGTTGGCTGTCCTAATGGCAAAGGGCATAACTATGCTCAAAAGCCTGCAATTCAGCAGATATGCGATGATTCGAAAGGTGGCCACCCTTCGAGGTGGGGAATTTTCGAGGAGTATGTCCGATTTTAAACCGGGCGAAAAAATAACCTGTATGTTGCCCACCGCTTTCCCTGCGGTGTTGCAGTTGCAGGGATGTGCGATTTTTACTGCGCTACCCCGGAAATAATTTTCCGGTTTTTTAAACGGGAAGATTGAAACACCCGGATGCGTTTAACAAATTTGCACGGCCCGCCAAATTAAGGAGGCGTTCACATGGCAATTAAGGGGAAAATCAGAATCAGACTCAAGGGGTACGATCACAACTTGGTCGACAAATCAGCGGAAAAAATAGTTGAAACAGCAAAGCGCACCGGCGCACAGGTATCAGGTCCCGTTCCGCTCCCGACCGAAAAAGAGATCATCACCGTTCTTCGCGCTGTACACAAATATAAAGACGCGAGAGAACAATTCGAGCAACGCACACACAAAAGACTTATCGACATCATCAGGCCTTCCGCCAAAACGGTAGAAGCTCTGACCGGTCTTGAGCTCCCGGCCGGTGTGGAAATAGAGATTAAGCTCTAATCCCTATACATTATTATAGTGCACAAGCATTGAACCCACCGCAGTATAATCCACCGCAGTATAATAACGAAACACCGCAGGTCATGTTGACAAAGTTCAACCAATAACCTTAAGGAGGAAAATTTGATGCAAAAAGCAATCATCGGCAAAAAAATAGGCATGACTCAGCTTTTTAACGAAAAGGGAAATGTAATCCCCGTCACTGTTGTTGAAGCAGGTCCATGCCCGGTAGTTCTTAAGAAGACTATAGATAACGACGGTTACGAAGCGGTTCAGCTTGGTTTCGGCGATATCAAGGTTCAACGCTTAAGCAAACCCATGCAAGGCCACTATAAAAAAGCCGGAGTGGGCGTCAAGAAAACGCTCAGAGAAGTTCTACCTTCTGACTTCGACACCCTTAATGTGGGCGATGTCCTCAAGGCGGATATTTTCTCCGTAGGCGACTACGTTGACGTTGTGGGCACAAGCAAAGGTAAAGGCTGGGCCGGCGTTATCAAAAGATGGCACTTTTCCAGGCTTAAAGAATCCCACGGCACCGGCCCTGTCGGAAGACATGGCGGTTCTATCGGCGCGTGCAGCGATCCCGGTAAGGTTGTCAAAGGCAAAAAACTTTCGGGGCACATGGGTCACGAGCGTGTCACAATCAAAAATCTAAACATTATCAAGGTTGATGCTGAAAACAATCTTATTGCCATTAAGGGCGCCATTCCGGGTCCAAAGGGTGGCATAGTGATGATCAGCAGCAGCTTTAAAGCGTAGGGAAGGAGCGAAATATAATGCCAAGCGTTTCAGTATTTGACGTGAACGGAAAAAAGGTTTCCGACATTGAACTTGCCGAAGGAATCTTCGACGTAAAACCCAATGTATCGGCAATGCACCTTTGCGTTCTCAACTATTTGGCGAACCAGCGCCAGGGCACTCAATCTACCCTTACGCGTGCTGAAGTCAGAGGCGGCGGTAGAAAGCCATGGAAACAAAAAGGCTCGGGCCGCGCAAGGCAAGGCTCCACAAGATCTCCGCAGTGGACACATGGCGGTGTCGCTCATGGTCCAAAGCCACGCGATTACGGCTTTGATATCAACAAGAAAGTAAAAAGACTTGCAATGAAGTCTGCACTTTCATCCAAAGCCCAAGCGGGAGAGATTGTTGTACTTGACAGCCTTGTGATGGACGAAATCAAGACAAAAGAAATCGTTAAAGTGCTTGCAGCACTGCAAACCGGAAAGAAAACACTTATTGTCTTGCCGGAAAAGAACGATACAATCTACAGAAGTGCCCGTAATATCCCGGGCATAAAGACTTCTCTTGTTACCACACTGAATGTTTACGATATCCTGAATTGTGATACTTTACTTGTACTTCAGGATGCAGTTACGAAGATTGAGGAGGTATACGCATGAGTAAGGCGGCACAGGATATCATCATCCGTCCGATTATTACGGAAGCCAGCATGGACGGTACATCGATGAAAAAATACACCTTCGAAGTGGACAAAAGCGCGAACAAGATCGAAATCGCAAAGGCGGTTGAGACGCTGTTTAAGGTTGAGGTTGCAAAGGTCAATACATGCCACGTGAAGGGCAAACTGCGCAGGCAAGGTAAATTTGAAGGTTATACGGCATCGTGGAAAAAGGCCGTTGTCACGTTGACAGAAGATTCAAAGACAATCGAATTCTTTGACGGCATGGTCTAAGTATTATAATAATTCCGGCGGTGAGGTATGGAGAGTGACATACTCCGCAAAGCCGCTAGTGGGAGAGTGAAAGAATGTCTATCAAAACCTATAAACCAACGACAAACGCCAGACGCGACATGACAGGAACGGACTACTCCGGGCTTTCTAAGGTCGCACCTGAAAGAAGTCTTCTTCAACCCAAGCAGAAGCATTCGGGCAGGAACAACTACGGCAGAATTACTGTTCGCCATCGCGGCGGCGGTAATCGTAAAAAGTACCGTCTTGTCGACTTCAAACGCAACAAGTTTGACGTTTTCGCAGAGGTATTGACCCTTGAATACGACCCCAACCGTTCCGCCCATATCAGCTTGATTCAGTATGAAGACGGCGTAAAGAGCTACATCCTTGCGCCGGCCGGGCTTAAGGTGGGGGACAAGGTCGTTTCCGGTGAGACGGCAGATATTAAACCGGGAAATGCACTGCCACTGAACAAAATCCCAACCGGCACGGTTGTGCACAATGTTGAAATGTACCCGGGCAGAGGCGGTCAACTTGCAAGGTCAGCGGGCAATTCTGCACAGCTGATGGCAAAAGAAGGCGCCCATGCACTTTTGCGTTTACCCTCCGGTGAGCTTCGCAAAGTACCGGCGGGCTGCATGGCCACTATCGGCCACGTGGGTAACGAAGAACACGAGAATATTAAAATCGGTAAAGCCGGGCGTAAGCGCCACATGGGTTGGCGCCCGACAGTTCGAGGTTCAGCGATGAACCCCAACGATCACCCCCACGGCGGTGGTGAAGGCAAGTCGCCTATCGGCATGCCGAGTCCTGTGACTCCATGGGGCAAACCGACCCTTGGATACAAGACAAGAAGCAAGAAAAAGAAATCAGACAGCCTTATTGTAAAGCGTCGTAACGGCAAATAGTCGGTGAAAGGAGCTAAAGATTATGGGCAGAAGCACAAAAAAAGGACCTTTCGTTCAACCTAAACTGCTCGAAAGAGTCAAAGAAATGAATAAATCCGGTAAAAAACAGGTTTTGAAGACCTGGAGCCGCAGTTCCACAATCTTCCCGGATTTCGTCGGACATACCTTTGCTGTTCACGACGGTCGTAAGCATGTTCCGGTTTATGTTACAGAGGATATGGTCGGACATAAGTTGGGCGAGTTTGTGAGCACAAGAACCTTCAGAGGTCACGCGGGCTCAAAAACATCATACGCAGGGAAATAATTGGTCTGAGAGGAGTGTGAAAAATTATGCAGGCAACAGCAAAAGTAACATACGTGCGCATAGCACCGCGCAAAGTTAAAATAGTTCTTGATCTGATTCGTAATCAGCCTGCCGACAAGGCAATGGCAATTTTGAAACACACGCCCAAGGCTGCGTGTGAACCCTTGATTAAACTATTGAAATCTGCGTCGGCCAATGCAGAAACCAACAACAACATGGATGTTTCGAGACTTTATGTCGCCGAGTGCAGCGTTAGTCAGGGGCCCACCCTCAAGCGCATGAGACCCAGAGCACAGGGCAGATCATTCAGAATCGACAAGAAGACTTCACATATAACCCTTGTGCTCAAGGAAGTTGAATAAGCGAGGAGGAGGTTGAACAATGGGACAAAAAATTAATCCGCATGGCTTTAGAGTAGGAATAATCAAAGACTGGGAATCACGCTGGTACGCCAAACCAAAAGATTTTGGCGATACACTTGTTGAAGATTACAAACTGCGCCAATATTTGCTTAAAATATTAGCTCCGGCGGGCGTTCCCAAGATTGAAATTGAACGCGATGCAAAGCGTGTTCATATTAATGTTCACTGCGCAAAGCCCGGCATGGTCATTGGCAGATCCGGAGTTGAAATTAACAAGCTCAAAGTGCTTTGCGAAAGAAAGCTTGGTGGCAAAGAGGTTTCGCTTAATATTATTGAAATTAAGCAACCCGATTTAAACGCTCAGCTTGTAGCGGAAAGTATAGCGGCACAGCTTGAAAAGCGTACTTCTTTCCGTCGTGCATTAAAGCAAGCAATCGGTCGTACGATGAGAGCAAATGCCAAAGGCATTAAAACACAGGTTTCCGGTCGTCTGGGCGGTGCGGAAATCGCCAGAACAGAACATTATCATGAAGGAACAATCCCCCTGCAAACCATCAGAGCCAATATTGATTACGGCTTTGCCGAGGCAAAAACAACATACGGCAGAATCGGCGTCAAAGTCTGGATTTACACGGGCGAAATCCTTCAAGCAAATCGCAGTCCGCGCAAGGAAGGGGGAGCTCAATAATGCTGTTGCCTAAACGCGTAAAAAGACGCAAGCAACACAGGGGCCGCATGAAAGGCGTTGCCACTCGCGGTAACGCTGTCACCTATGGTGATTATGGCCTTGTTGCTCTCGAATCCGCATGGATATCCTCCAATCAAATTGAGGCTGCTCGTATAGCAATGACCCGTTCCATCAAACGTGGCGGCCAAGTTTGGATAAAGATCTTTCCGGATAAACCCATAACGGAAAAGCCTGCAGAAACCCGCATGGGTTCAGGCAAAGGGTCTCCCGAGTATTGGGTTGCGGTAGTCAAGCGTGACAGAGTTATGTTTGAAATTGCCGGAGTCGACAAAGAAGCTGCCCAAGAGGCACTGCGCCTCGCGGCAAGCAAATTACCAATCAAATGCAAGTTCATATCAAAGCAAGAAACGGGTGGTGAGCGATCATGAAAGCCGGTGAAATAAGAAAACTTTCCGCAAAAGAGCTGGATGCTAAGCTACTTGAGCTGAAGGACGAGCTTTTTAAACTGCGCTTCCAACAGGCCATTAACCAGCTCGATAACCCAATGCGAATTAATGTCGTTAAGAAGGATATTGCCAGGGTAAAGACGATTCAGCGCGATATCGAGCTTCACGGCACAAATTCGTAAGGAAAGGGAGGCCAAGTGCAATGAGCGAAAGAAATGTTAGAAAAACTCAAATTGGTATAGTTACCAGCGACAAAATGGAGAAGACCATCGTCGTTTCCATAAAAGACAAAGTAAAGCATCCGCTTTACAAAAAAATCATCAACAAAACAGTCAAGCTGAAAGCGCATGACGAAAACAACGAGTGCGCCATTGGCGATCGTGTGATTGTTATGGAAACGCGTCCTATATCTAAGGATAAAAGATGGCGTTTAGTCGAAATTATCGAGAAAGCCAAATAATTGGCGCAAGTGTAAGGAGGCAAACACCATGATTCAGCAAGAGAGTTACCTTAAGGTTGCCGACAACACGGGCGCGAAGGAAATTATGTGTATTCGTGTCCTGGGTGGTTCCGGCAAAAGGTATGCCAATATCGGTGACGTCATCGTTGCTACAGTAAAAAAAGCAGCACCCGGCGGCGTTGTCAAGAAGGGCGAAGTAATCAG
Organism: uncultured Eubacteriales bacterium; assembly: GCA_964568955.1. Taxonomy (GTDB): domain Bacteria; phylum Bacillota; class Clostridia; order Oscillospirales; family Acutalibacteraceae; genus UBA1447. The sequence continues at coordinate 11,464 of CAZMSM010000037.1, forward strand.
AGCTGTCGTGGTTCGTACCGCAAGCGGTGTTCGCCGCAAGGACGGTACGTACATCCGCTTTGATGAAAATGCGGCGGTTATTATCAAAGAAGACAAAAACCCAACCGGCACCCGCATATTCGGCCCGGTAGCAAGAGAGCTTCGTGAGAAAGAATATCTCAAGATTCTCAGCCTTGCGCCGGAAGTGCTTTGATGGGAGGTACAGCAATGAATAACAAAGTTCATGTTAAGACAAATGACGAAGTTGTCGTTATCAACGGTAAATACCGTGGCAAAAGGGGCAAAGTAGTTCAAGTCAGCCCTGCGGAAAACAAGGTTATTGTTGAAGGCGTCAACATTGTCACAAAGCATATTAAGCCCAAAAAAATGGGTGAACCCGGCGGACTTGTGAAAGCCGAAAGTGCTCTTTATGCATCGAAGGTTCAACTTATTTGCCCCAAATGCGGCAAACCGACAAGAACGGGCAGCAAAGTGAACGCCAAGGGCAAAAAAGTACGCACATGCAAAAAGAAAAGCTGCCTGGCGGAATTTGAATAAGGGAGGATCATGACACATGGCAAGACTTAAAGATATGTATAGTAACGACGTTGCACCTGCTTTGATGAAAAAGTTTGAGTACAAGAGCGTCATGCAAATCCCGAAGATTGATAAGATTGTTGTCAATGTCGGCTGCGGTGATGCGCGCGACAACCCAAAAGTTCTTGAAGCAGTCGTTTCGGATGTTACTCAGATTACGGGTCAAAAGCCCATTCAATGTAAAGCGAAAAAGTCCGTTGCGAACTTTAAACTTCGCGAAGGCATGGTAATCGGCGTAAAGGTTACACTCAGAGGCGAGAGAATGTACGAATTCCTTGACAGACTGTTTAACCTTGCCCTCCCCCGCGTAAGGGATTTCAGAGGTATCAATCCCAACTCCTTTGATGGCCGCGGAAACTATTCTATGGGCATTAAAGAGCAGTTGATTTTTCCGGAAATTGACTATGATAAGATCGATAAAGTACGGGGAATGGATATTTGCTTAATCACAACAGCAAAAACAGACGAAGAAGCCCGCGAACTTTTAACCCTGATGGGCGCTCCGTTTGCGAGATAAGGAGGTATTTTTGTGGCCAAAAAATCAATGAAGGTAAAGCAGGCGAGGCCTGCGAAATATTCCTCGAGGCAGTACAACAGATGCAAAATCTGTGGCAGGCCGCACGCCTATCTGCGCAAATACGGAGTATGCCGTATATGCTTCAGGGAACTAGCCCATGCCGGGCAAATTCCGGGCGTCAGGAAGGCAAGCTGGTAAAGAGCAATTGCAAAGGAGGTTGAAGGTATGCACATCACGGATTCCATCGCCGATATGTTAACGAGAATACGCAATGCTAACTCGGCAAAGCATGATTCGGTGAAAATACCCGCATCAAACATCAAGAAGGCGATTGCTCAAATTCTTGTTGATGAAGGTTATGTAAAAAACTACAAGGTTATGGACGACGGCAAGCAAGGGGTTATTGAAATAGCCCTCAAGTTTGGGCCGAACAAGTCCCAGGTTATTACCGGTTTACGCAGAGTTTCAAAGCCCGGTCTGCGTATTTATACCAATTGTGAGGATATGCCCAAGGTCATGCGTGGTCTTGGTATTGCTGTTCTCTCAACATCCAAGGGCATTATGACCGACAAGGACGCACGCAAAGCCAGCATTGGCGGCGAAGTCCTTGCATTTATCTGGTAAGGAGGTGCTGTTAAGATGTCAAGAATTGGCAAAATGCCGATAGTTATTCCGACGGGCGTCGATGTTAAAGTCGACGGCAGCACTGTTACCGTTAAGGGTCCAAAGGGTACACTTACCAGAACAGTGCATAAGAACATCAAGATTGAGTCGGACGGTGCGACTATCAATGTCAGTCGGCCGGATGATAACAAAGAAAACAGAGCGCTTCATGGCTTGACACGGTCCCTTGTTGCCAACATGGTAACAGGTGTCAGTGAGGGCTATAAGAAGGACCTTGAAATTAACGGCGTCGGTTTCCGTGCCGCTAAGCAGGGGTCTGAGTTGGTGCTGACAGTCGGGTACTCCCATCAGGTCATTGTGCCTGAGATTGAAGGGATTACCATTGAAGTACCGGCTTTTAATCGAATTTCTGTTCTTGGAGCTGATAAGCAAATGGTTGGCCAGTTCGCAGCGGATATACGTAAAAAGCGTCCGCCGGAGCCCTACAAAGGCAAAGGCATCAAGTACGCTGACGAAATAATCCGCCGCAAGGAAGGCAAAGCCGGCAAGGGCGGAAAATAGGCAAACAGGCAAAATCACCATTCGGTTTACGGCCCGCATCGGCTTGAGTGTTGACGGTTCGGGAGAAATGGCAAGCACAGCTTGTTCATGATATGCAGAAATGCTCGACAGTAAACAAGACGGATGTCATTGGGTTTTAACCGTCTTTAAGGAGTGTAAACGATGATTAGCAAACCGAACAGTAATAAGGCAAGGCTAAAACGCCATAAAAGAGTACGCGGCAAGGTTGTCGGCTCTGCATCATGCCCTCGTCTTAATGTATTTCGTTCTCTGAATAATATTTATGCCCAGCTGATTGACGACGCAAAGGGCGTAACGCTCGTGTCGGCTTCGACTGCGGAAAAAGATTTTACAGATTACGGCGGCAACAAAACCGCAGCTCACAAGGTGGGCGAACTGCTCGCAGAGCGCGCCGCTCAAAAGGAAATAACCAAGGTTGTTTTCGACCGCGGCGGCTATATTTATCACGGTCGTATTCAGGAATTAGCCGAAGGTGCCCGTAAGGGCGGCCTCAAATTCTGAGGAAGGGGAGGGGAAAATCTTTTGAATAAAATAGATGGATCTAAAATGGAACTTACAGAACGAGTCGTTTCAATAAACCGCGTTTCAAAAACCGTTAAAGGCGGTCGTAACTTCAAGTTTTCTGCACTGGTAGTTGTCGGCGACGGCAATGGCACCATAGGCTTCGGGTTAGGTAAATCCGGCGAGGTTCCCGACGCTATCCGCAAGGGAATTGAGGACGCAAAGAAAAACTTGATTACGGTATCCCTCAAGGGGACAACAATTCCTCATGAGATCATCGGCAAGTTTGGCGCCGGCGTAGTTCTTCTTAAACCGGCTGCTCCGGGTACCGGTGTTATTGCCGGCGGACCGGTTCGTGCAGTTGTTGAAACCGTGGGTATCAAGGATATCCGTACCAAAGCGTTGCGTTCAAACAACCCCGGTAATGTGGTCAAGGCAACATTTGACGGGCTTTCAAGACTACGCAATGTGGAAGAAGTCGCTCAAATTCGCAACAAATCCGTCAAGGAAATTTTAGGTTAAGGAGGGTGGACAAAATGGCTGACGTTCAAGTAAAGCTTATAAAAAGCCTTATTGGCAGCACAAAGGTGCAGATTGCCACCGCCCATGCACTTGGTCTTCATAAAATCGGGGATATTTCCGTTCAACCGGACAATCCCGCTACTCTCGGTAAGGTGAACAGAATATCTCACCTTATTAAAACATGCGAAGCCATGCAAGGAGGTGCTAACTGATGAGGTTGCACGAACTTTCACAGGAACCGGGATCCAAAAAAGCACGCAAGCGTATCGGCCGAGGGATGTCTTCCGGTCACGGTAAAACATCCGGTAAAGGTCACAAAGGTCAAAAAGCACGCGCAGGCCGCGGACCACGTCCGGGCTTTGAAGGCGGTCAAATGCCTTTGCAAAGAAGGGTTCCCAAAAGAGGATTTGTCAATATATTTAGCAAAGAGATTGCGATTGTCAATCTTGCATCACTCGAGGAAAATTTCGAAGACGGTGCAGTTGTTGATATTGCAAGCCTGATTAAAACAGGTTTGATCAAAAAGAGTTTAGACGGTGTGAAGGTTTTGGGTACCGGTGATATCACCAAAAAGCTTACCGTTCAGGTAAACGCTTTTTCTGATACCGCCAAACAAAAAATCGAAGCTGCCGGAGGAAAGGCAGAGGTGATTTGACGTGATTCAAACCCTGATTAACGCATGGAAAATTGCCGACATCCGTAAGAAGCTCTTGTTCACAGCGTTGGTTATTTTTATTTTCAGAATCGGCGCTGCGGTTCCCGTTCCCTTTGTCAGCATTGGCGAAGGCGGAATACTAGCCGGGCAAGAGAATGCCGGCACATTTATGAACTACCTCAGTATGATGACGGGCAACGCGTTTAACTACGGGACGATTTTTGCAATGTCAATCACCCCCTACATCAATGCGTCCATCATCATGCAGCTGTTGACAGTGGCCATCCCTTACCTTGAAAGACTCCAGAAGGAAGGCGAGGTTGGGCGCAAGAAGATTGCTGCTATCACCCGCTATTTAACCGTAGTTCTTGGTCTTTTGCAAAGCACGGCGTATTTTTTCTACCTGCGCAACGGCAGTTTTCTGTCGAAAAACACTGCCGGGCAACCGTTTGAAGGCGGCTGGGCAGCACTCCAGGCCATTATCATCATTCTCTGCTTTACAGCAGGAACGGCGCTTATCATGTGGCTCGGTGAGCAAATCAACGATAAGGGCATCGGCAACGGTATTTCCATCATCCTTTTTGCCGGTATCGTTTCGAGAATGCCGACTTTGATAGCACAACTTTACAGCCCGAATGTTAAAATCGGTTACATCGCCAGAGGCGGCCCGTTCTACATTTTGTCCCCGCTTGCCGGCGTGTTGTTAATCTTGATGATTGCCTTCATCGTTTGGATGGATAAATCAGAAAGACGCTTGCCGGTTCAGTACGCAAAAAGGGTTGTCGGTCGCAAGATGTACGGTGGTCAAAGCACCCATATTCCGATTAAAGTCAATATGTCCGGTGTTATGCCTATCATTTTTGCGAGTTCTATCCTTTCCCTGCCACCCACGGTGCAGATGTTTATGAAGGTCGAAGAAGGCAGTGGATTATCCAAGTTTTTTAACTTATTCAATCAGCAAAACTGGTTTTACGCCATTATCTACTTTTTCATGATTATCGGGTTCGCGTATTTTTACGCTACCATACAGTACAACCCGATAGAAATGGCCAACAATATCCGCAAAAACAGCGGCACAATTCCGGGGATTCGCCCGGGCGAGCCGACCTCAAGGTACATTGCCAAAATACTTTCAAGGATAACCCTGCTCGGAGCATTGCTTTTAAGCGTAGTTGCGCTTTTCCCAATCCTCTTTTCTCAGATAACAACATTGATTCTGACAAAGGGCTTCGACTTTGAAAGTGGCATGAACGTATCACTCGGCGGCACATCTATCATCATCATGGTCGGCGTTGCGCTGGAAACAATGAAACAGCTCGAAAGCCAGATGATGATGCGTCACTACAAGGGCTTCCTTGATTAAATTGGGAAGCGTCTTCACCAACAACAAGCAAAGGCAAACATCACGGAGGATAAGGCATGATAGTGCTCAAAACAGGCAGAGAACTAGCCCTCATGCGTGAGGCGTGTGTCATCTCGGCCGAGGCATTAAGGGCAGCGGGTCAAGCGGTCGAGCCCGGCGTTTCAACCGCCGAAATTGACCGAGTAGTCCGGCAGTATATCGCGAAGCGCGGCGCAGAGCCCGCATTCCTGAATTACAACGGTTACCCCGCAGCCGCATGCATTTCCATAAATGACGAGGTTATTCACGGCATACCCAGCGAATCGCGAATTATTGAGCAAGGGGATCTGGTCAGTATTGATTTGGGAGCCAAGCTCAACGGCTATGTCGGCGACAATGCCGCCACTTACGCAGCGGGCGATATCAGTCCCGAGGCGCAGCGGCTGAGCGACACAACCAGGGAAAGCCTTTATGAAGGCATCAAGGTTTGTGTTGCCGGCGGTAGGATAGGCGATATAGGCGCAGCAATTTCGCGGTATTGCGAAGCGAGAGGCTTCTCCGTGGTCAAGGAATACACAGGTCACGGTATAGGCGCTCATTTGCATGAAGATCCAAGCGTGCCGAATTACGGCAAACCCGGGCGCGGAGCGCGCCTACTGCCCGGCATGACCATTGCCATAGAACCGATGATAAACCTTGGTTCGGCAGGCATCAAGCTGATGCAGGACGGTTGGACGGTAAAGACCACAGATGGAAAACTTTCTGCTCACTTTGAGCATACCGTCGCCATCACGGCTGATGGTCCAAAGATTCTTACTCAGCTATAACAGTGGGAGTGGATGAAATGGATTTTGAAACGGGCTGTGTTGTCAAATCAACCGCGGGGCGGGACAAGGGAAAACTTTTAGCCGTTGTGGCAATCGAGAGTGGCAGTGTATTTGTTTGCGATGGCAAGGAAAGACCGCTGCAACGACCGAAAAAGAAAAACCCCTGTCATCTCGAACTGTCCGGATTACGGCTAACGCTGGAGCAAGCCGCAACAAACCGGGCATTGAAAAAAGCACTCAGCACTCTGGTTTTTGAGTGCAACGGCAAACCATAGGAGGGTAAGCATGTCAAAGCAGGATATGATCGAAGTAGAAGGTACGGTTGTTGAGGCTCTTCCCAATGCGACCTTTCAGGTTGAGTTGGAAAACGGGCACAAAATATTGGCCCATATTTCCGGCAAGCTGCGTATGAACTATATTCGTATACTACCCGGGGATAAGGTAACGGTTGAAATGTCACCGTATGACCTCACCCGTGGCCGCATTACATGGCGTTCGAAGTAGAGTAAGGAGGGTATTCAAATGAAAGTCAGACCTTCTGTCAAGAAAATTTGCGATAAGTGCAAAATTATCAAGCGCAAGGGAAAAGTCATGGTCATCTGTGAAAATCCCAAGCACAAGCAGCGCCAGGGTTAAACCGGCGCAAACCATTAATGGAGGTGTAACTGACAAATGGCGCGAATTTCAGGTGTCGACCTGCCAAAAGATAAAAGGGTAGAGATAGGTTTAACTTATATCTTTGGTATCGGTCGCAAAACAGCTAGCGACATTATCGCAGCAACCGGCGTTGATCCCAACACGAGAGTAAAGGATTTAAGCGAGAGTGATGTTTCAAAGCTTCGTGAGTACATTGACCATGATTGTAAGGTCGAGGGTGACTTACGGCGTGAAACAGCCTTTGGCATTAAGCGGCTGGTAGAAATCGGATGCTACCGTGGTATCCGTCATCGCAAGGGCCTGCCCGTTAGAGGTCAGCGTTCCAAAACAAATGCCCGCACACGCAAAGGCCCGAAGAGGACCGTTGCAAACAAGAAAAAGTAACTCGAGGAGGGATAAAATGGCTACGAAAGCAACCGGTAAGAAAACAGCCGGCACGCGCAGGCGCCGCGAACGTAAGAATATCGAAAAAGGCGCTGCCCATATCCAATCCACATTCAACAACACAATCGTTACCATTACCGATACGCAAGGCAACGCCATATCTTGGGCGAGCGCCGGCGAAATGGGTTTCAGAGGTTCGAGAAAGTCCACACCTTTTGCCGCACAAACCGCAGGCGAAACTGCTGCGAAGTTGGCTATGGAGCAAGGACTTAAAACTGTTGAAGTGTATGTCAAGGGCCCCGGCTCAGGACGTGAAGCGGCAATCAGAGCATTGCAAACAGCGGGCTTGGATGTCAGCTTGATTAAAGATGTGACCCCCATACCGCATAATGGCTGCCGTCCGCCCAAAAGAAGGCGCGTATAATCAATTAACTTAGGAGGTTAAACTCATATGGCAAGATATACCGGTGCGGTATGCAAACTGTGCCGCCGCGAGGGCAAAAAGCTTTTCCTTAAAGGGGATCGCTGCTACACGGGCAAATGCTCAATCGAGCGCCGTGCTTATGCTCCCGGCCAACATGGTCAAGGCCGCAAAAAGACTTCCGAATACGGCTTGCAGCTTCGTGCGAAGCAGCAGGCAAGGCGTTATTACGGCATTCAGGAAGGGCAATTCCACAAGTACTTCCTTATGGCCGAGCGCAAACAAGGCGTAACAGGTGAAAACCTACTTCGTCTTTGCGAAAGCCGTTTGGACAACGTCGTTTATCTTCTGGGCTGGGCAAGTTCCCGTGCAGAAGGCAGACAATTAGTTAACCACGGTCATTATCAGGTCAACGGCAAAAAGGTCGATATCCCTTCGTATCTGGTCAAAGCCGGCGACACAATAGGCATAAAAGCCAAGAGCAAAGAGAGTGAAAAAATCAAAACTGTCCTTGAGGGGAACAGCGCCCGCCCGGTGCCTTTATGGCTTGAAGTGGACCGCGAAGCAGTCCAGGGTAAAGTGCTGAGCATGCCTGAACGTGAGCAAATATCTGTTCCCGTTGAAGAACATCTTATTGTTGAGTTTTACTCAAAATAATGTTGCTTAGGGCATTGGTTTTATTCACTACAGTGCAGGTGACGATACCTGCATTAATATAAGGAGGGTTTTGAATGTTTGAATTCGAGAAGCCTAAAATCGAAGCTGCTGACCTTTCTGACGGCGGAACCTACGGAAAGTTTGTTGTAGAACCCCTTGAGAGAGGATTTGGCACGACACTCGGCAATAGTATGAGGCGCGTTCTCCTTTCCTCACTACCGGGTTACGCGATAACATCCGTTAAAATTGAAGACATTCTTCATGAGTTTTCCACTATCAAAGGCGTAAAAGAAGACGTTACAGAGATCGTTCTTAATCTGAAAAGCGTTATTCTCAAGATACACGGTGACGGACCAAAGACGATTTATATAGAAGCAAACGGACCTTGCGACATAACAGCCGGAGATATCAAAATGGATTCCGAGGTAGAAGTTCTCAATCCCGACTTACATATCGCATCGCTTGATAACGGCGCTCATATCAGCATGGAAATGATTTGTGACAAAGGGCGGGGCTATGTTTCCGCCGAAAGAAACAAGCAGAATATGCAACCTGTTATTGGCGTCATTGCCATTGACTCGATTTATTCGCCTGTTTCCAAAGTGAACTACACAGTCGAGAACACACGAAGAGAACAGATTACCGACTATGACAAACTGACTCTTGAGGTGTGGACAAACGGAACGATTAACGCAAAAGAAGCCGTTTCTCTTGGCGCCAAGATCCTCAACGAGCATCTCAATCTTTTTGGCGACCTCTCCGATGAGGCTTACGAAACAGAGATAATGGTGACAAAGGACGACGACGGTAAAGAACACGTCCTAGAGATGACCATTGAGGAGCTTGACCTGTCTGTGCGCTCTTTCAACTGTTTGAAGAGAGCGAGTATCAACACGGTTGGGGATTTAATCAATAAGACCGAGGACGACATGATGAAGGTCCGCAATCTCGGCAAAAAGTCTCTGGATGAAGTCGTATCGAAGCTCGCAACACTGGAGCTCGAACTCATCAAAGACGAAGATTAATCCTCTGCAATCAAAACAATAAAACCCATAAAAACACGGCAAGGAGTGTGATTTAAATGCCCGGTACCAGAAAACTCGGCAGACCGACGGACCATCGTAGGTCGATGCTCAGAGGATTGGTAACCTATCTTTTGGAAAACGGCAAAATTGAAACCACCGTCACAAGAGCGAAGGAAGTTCGTTGCATGGCGGAAAAAATGATAACCACTGCCAAAACCGACTCCCTGCACGCCAGACGCTTGGTTTTGGCATACGTTACCAAAGAAGACGTTGTCAAAAAGCTTTTTGATGAAATCGCACCGGAGTACAGAGATGTGAAAGGTGGCTACACCCGCATCGTAAGAACTGCCCCGCGCCGCGGAGACGCAGCGGAAATGTGCATCATCGAACTGGTGGAAACCGAAGCCGAAAAGGCGAAGGCCGCCAAAGCGAAAAAGTCAAAAGCAACGAAAAAGACGGCGGAAAAGAAAACAACCACAGCTAAAACAGCCAAAACCGAAAAAGCAGAAAAGCCTGCAGAGAAAAAGGCTGCCCCTGCCGCCAAACCTGAAAAGGTTCAAGCGAAAGAGGAAAAAACTGCCGAAGTAAAAGAAAAACCTGCAGAGAAGAAGGCCACACCGGCTGAAAAACCTG
>CAZMSM010000038.1:0-21212 GCA_964568955.1 uncultured Eubacteriales bacterium
ATTGTATACTGTGATACAACCGCACCGCCCGAGGTCAACGCATATAGTATAAGGTCGCTGTTCGAACCATGGTCAGTCGTCCCGTTGCACGAGGTAGATTTGCCTCGAACCCCGACTGTTACTGTAAACACGCCGGTGCCTACCATATTGGTTGCAGCCTTTGGCCTTAACTGCCCGAGCCCGATAACCAAGCTGGACACGACCAAAGCGACCACCAACAGCCAACTTAATTCTTTCTTTAACCTTTTCATATCTTTACCTCCGTACCGCATTTGTGATTTACGCACTGCAAAAAGACCAATGCGCGATAATTGTTACCATGATCCACTTTAACGTAACTAATATACCATACCAATGCCCATATGTCAATAATTCCCGGCGTTTGTTTTGGGTAAAATAGCTAACTTCTACCCGCTCCCGGTACACCATATTTGGGTTAAAAATCCATAGTTTTGCTTTTTCAACCCCACATATAGGAGGAGTGTCGAAAGGATAATTCTTCTCCCACGTATAATAAAAAACAAAAAAATATTTTCACGGTTTTTACGGCTCCGCACACGGAGCCTTTTGAGCATCCTCTTTCCACGCCGAAAACCAAACGAAAGCAAAGATGGACAAACGCATTTGGATTTATTGACAAAGCACGGGGTACATCATATAATTAGTGAAACGTGTGGGCCGCACTCAAAATCGTTTGGCAAGGTGGCAAGCGTCCAAAAAAACAGCTACAAAGGAGGCAGTTTGATATGGTTAAACCGGTTACACTTGATGCCGGCAACGCCGGCAGCCTCGCCGGTAAGTCCTTCATCTTCAAACTTTATCAAAAAACAAAATACGAACTGCCGGTTTTTGTGTTGCTGCTGCTGCTTTACCTGCCTCAAAAACTGAGCGTTACCACTGATATTTACTCCATGCTCCATATTTTTGATTACCGTATCGGCTTCGCGCCGCGGCTTTTTATTGGTTCTGTTATGTCGCTTTTTACGGATTATAAGTCGCAAGCCTTTATGGACGACTTTTTCTGTGTTGTTTTTATCCTGGAAGCGGTCTTATTTGCCTTTGTCGCCGGGCGCATCATACGCAAAGCGGGTGACGAAAGCAAGGAAATAGCTGCCTTATTGATTGCCCTGTTTTTAGCCGTCCCGTATTCACTTGCATCCCTTTACCCCCGCCTGCTTTCGGTGGACAGGGTGTTGGTCATCTTTACCTTGTTCGCGCTTATTGTTCTGAATAAAAAAGGTTTTAAGTGGCTTGTGCCCGCCCTGATTTTTATGAGCCTTGCCACCTATACGGGCTACGCCTTTACTTACATGCCGGCAGTCGCCTTGCTGCTTATTTATGAAGTTTATCGCAACAATTATTCAAAGCAAAGCATCTTGCTGTGTTTTTTGAGCTTTGTAACGATGGCAGGTTTTTCGGCCTACTTTTTTTTATATGAAGGGGTAGACAATTTTAATCATGTAGACGATTTGGTGGCTTATGCCGCGGGCAAAACGGATTTGCCCTTTGTCGGCTATTTTAAAGATGTGGTGGACACCCTGCTGATTAAATCCCCTGAAAACCTTTGGAACACCACCCTTGCAATGGACCTACATATGCGCTTTTACGGCGAAATTACCGCGACGATTTTTTTGTTGCCGCTGATTGCTGTGTTCGTTTTCCTTTGGATAAACGCAATAAAAGCAAGCTCAAACAAGTTTGAAAAACTCGTCTTTGTTTTAGGCCTACTGGCACCGGTCGCACGGTTCCCCATGTTCATTCTCTCAACAAATTTTTACCGTGGCAGGATTGCGGTTGTTGTTGTTCAGTTTTTTCTCATCTTTTATTTTCTGTACACGGGTAACCCTGCGGTCACGGCAGCGGCAAAGCGACTGGGCGAATTTTTCAAAAATCATTTCCTGCTGTACCTGCTGTTGATTGCTTATTTCGCCTTGGCTTTTTTCTCCTTCCGAACGGGTGAAGTTTGGAACGACATCAGAGGCGCGCTGGTCGGAAGAGTTTGATTCGCAAATTGTTTGTTAAGGAAGCGTCATAATTAATGAAAACTGTTTTTTCTAAATTAAAATACGAGGCGGTGATTTTTACATTTTTATTGATTAAAATGTATTATCGCATGCACTATTTTGCCTTTTCACATTCGATGCTTTTGGCGATAGCTGCTTGCCTACTCGTCTCTTGGGTTTTAGGTCGGCTTCTTCGCTATGCGAACCACTACATGGGTGAAAAATCAAGGAGAACACTTACCCTTCTTGTCGCTTTTTTATTGGGTAGCTCCGTTTTTAACGGTATTATTTTCGTGGGCAGTTTTATTAACCGCGGGTTAGTCGCCCGTAATGTCGTCTTTGTTTTTTGCCTGATTATCGCTTTCGTTTCAATGGGCAAAAAACAGCTTAATTGGCATATACCGATTTTTTGCTTTGTCTGCTGTGCCGTACAACCTGCCTTTGTTTTTGTTTTTTTGCCGGCGATTGCCATTCTTTTGCTTTATGATGCCTATTTAAAAAATTATGCTTCACAAAGCGTTTTCTTTGGTGCGGCATGTTTGATTGCGGCAGCCGCCGCCTTGCTGCTGTTTGGTAAAGACATCAAGCTTGTTGAAGATTTAAGCCTTGCCAATGTATTTGAATCGAGTTGGAAAAACATCGTTTACAGCCTTGCTATCGTTTTCCCCCTTATCCTTATTTTCGCTATGTTTTGGGCAAGCACCGTCATTGCCGCTAAGGATAAGATGTTTAAGTTCATTATCATCCTGATTATGGTGCAACCCGTTTTTTCCGTTGTGGCGTTGGCTTTTAACGAGGCGTTTATTGACTCTGTTATGGCTTCGGCACTTGTACAATTCTGTTTCCTCTTCTACTTTTTGCACATCAAAGACAGTGCCTTCGTGTCCGCCTTTGACAAGGCTGTCAAGCTTTTTGACAGCAATTTATTGACGGCAACTTTGCTTTTAATTTATTTGACTGCTTTCTCTCTTGTTTCGCCAAATTCTCAGATCACAAACTGGTTGAGCAACTGACCACTTCTTTAATTGATGGAAAACGTCTGTTAAACAGCGCATCTGCGATGTTTAACCCGGGGCAGCAACAAAACAATTGAAATGTTCATAATGAATTGATACAATATATAGATAAACAGATTATTATGTTCGGAATCAAATTGATTGGTCTTGGTGAAAAAATGGGAAACTCAAAAAAAATAACTTACAAAAACGAGCAATGCAAGGGTTGCGAAAAAACCTTTGAAGCGACGGACGACATTGTCGTCTGCCCGGTATGCGGCACCCCGCAACACCGTAGCTGCTGGCTTGAGAACAAAGCCTGCGTCAATGAATCCTTACACGCGGAAGGCTTTGTTTGGCACAGTACGGGGACAGGGGGAAAGCCAAAGGCCGACGCAGGCTTTGACCCGAAAAAGGATATCGGCAAGGTTTGTGCCCATTGCGGCACGAACAACCCCGCCGATGCGGAATTTTGCGCCGACTGCCAAAAAAGCCTTGTTGGGGACAAACCCATGGCATCGGCACAGCCCGCGGCGCCCCCCCCACCTTTGAGCGCGTTAAAAGACGAAAAGCTCCCCCCTTTCCTTAAAGGGATCCCCGAAGACGATGTGGTCGGTGATGTAAGAGCGCGGGACATTGGCTTGTATGCCCAACTGGGCGCCAAGAGATACATAGAAAAATTCCGAAAACTTGAAGTGCCCGGCACAAAAACCAGCTGGAGCTGGCCGGCATTCTTTTTTACACCCTACTGGTTCTTTTATCGCAAACTGTACCGGTTGGGCGGTATCTTCCTCGGCCTTCAATTAGCCCTATCGCTCTTTTTTGCCGGCTCTACGGCAGAAATCCAAAAAATCTTCCTCGCCATGCCCCTAAGCAACATAACCCCTGCCGATATGGCCGGTTTGCAGGCGCAACTGACGGCGTATGCCCCCGTATTGTGGGGGATGTTTGCCCTATCGCTTGCCCTGAGAATCGCCGCCGCCCTCATCGCGGTACCGACCTACAAAAAAAAGGTGATGGACAATATTACATCCATACGGCGCTTCGCCAAGGATGAAAATGTTTTTAGGCTGCTCGTTATCCGCCGTGGCGGCACATCGGGTTTAGCGCTCATGGGGAGCGTTTTACTATATGATTTACTGTGGATGCTTATTAATCAGATGGTCAGCCGATTATAAATAAAAAAGGAGAGTCTATTATGAAAATAACAAAAGCAATTATCCCCGCAGCGGGGCTTGGCACACGTGTACTGCCCGCCTCCAAGGCAGTCCCCAAAGAAATGCTGAATATTGTGGACAAACCCGCCATCCAGTACCTTGTGGAAGAAGCGGCGGCCGCCGGCATTGAGGATATCCTCATCATCACCAGCCGCGGCAAAGGTGTTATCGAAGACCATTTTGACTATGCCTTTGAGCTGGAGGCGGCACTCGCCGGTAGACCGGAAAAGGCAAAAGTTCTGCAACAGGTAAGGGACGTTGCGGAGCTTGCCAATGTATACTTTTTGCGCCAAAAGGTCACAAAAGGCTTGGGGCACGCCATCCTATGCGGCAAGTCTTTTGTCGGCAATGAGCCGTTCGCCGTGCTTTACGGGGACGACGTTATTCTTTCCGAAGACCCGGTAACCGCTCAGCTGTGCCGCACCTACAATGAGTACGGCAAGGGCGTCGTCGGTGTACAAGAGGTCACGCGCGAACAGATTAAAAAATACTGCACGCTGGATGTCTCCCCACTCAAGGGCAGAGCCATGAACTGCCACAGTATTCTTGAAAAACCAACGGAAGAGGAGATTATGAGCCTTTTCGCCATCCTGGGCCGCCTGGTTCTGCCGCCGGAAACCTTTACCCTGCTCGAAGAAGGGCTTGCCAACTGTAAAGAAGGCGAAGAGTTCTACCTGACACAAGCCATGACCGCCCTTGCTCAGCAAGACAATCTGCTCGCCTATGACTTTGACGGCACGCGTTACGATATGGGCGACAAACTTGGTATTATGAAAGCAAACTGCGAAGTCGCGCTTGACCATCCGGAAATCGGCAATGACTTTAAGGCCTATTTGAAGGAACTCGTTAAGACGATTTAATTTTAGTGAATATACAGGTGAAGGGTCGGCCGGCATTGCGCACCGACCCTTCACCAAAAAAGGAGAATCCGCGTATGCATCCAAAGACAATTTTATCAAAATCCATACAGAAAATCGCCGCCGTTCCAAAAAGGAAGAGGAGGCGCATGCCGGATGCCCCTTTGATAGCCAAAGCAGCTTTTGACAAAATCGACCGGCCCAAGGCAGCCTTCTTTACCGCAGGCTTCGGCAAGGCAAAAATCGTGCCGCCCGATTTGTTCAAAAAAAAGTATTACGTTGCCGGCTATAGCTCCAACAACCCGGCAAAAGGCTTGTTGGATATCCCCTTGGTGAACGCCCTTTGGCTGGATGATAATTCCGGGCGGGGGGCCGTGGTATTTGTGGCCTTGGATGCCGTGGGCTTGCTCAGCAAAGATGTCAACACCGCCAAGGCTTTGCTTGCAGATTTTTTAGAAGAAAGCGGCTGCCGTAACCTTAATATTATGTGCACCCACACCCACGCAGGCATTGATACGATGGGCCTTTGGGGACCGCTCCCACGCACGGGCAGGGACCCAAAATATATGGAAATTGTTTTTGAAGGCATCCAAACCGCTGTAAAAAAAGCCTACGAAGACCGACGCGAAGGCTCGCTCTACCTTGGCCGTATACAGGTGGAGGGCATGCAAAACGATCACCGCCTGCCCGTCGTTTATTCAAAAACGCTCACGCGCTTGCGCTTTGCGCCCAATGATGGGACGCGGGACGTATTTTTCATCAACTTCGCCGCACATTCCGAGTCGCTCGGTGGTGACAATTCCTTGGTCAGTGGCGATTTCCCCGCTTACTTGCGGGAAGAAATATTCAGCCGCACAGGGGCCGAAACGGTCTATTGCGTGGGTGCCATCGGTGGCATGATCAGCATGGACACCATCGGTGAGGACAAGGTGGAATCCACCAAGCAAATCGGCAAAAATCTTGCAGAGTTCGCCCTTTCCATAAAAGAGGAAACAAAGCTGGAGCCGATCGTCAACTTGCTCAAACAAGAGTTTTACGCGGATGTGGATAACCATGTGCTGATGCTGGCCGCAAAAACCGGTATCCTCCAGGCCGACAGGCACCATAAAAAAGATGCGCCACACGGCTGGGCGCTTAAAAGCGAAATGACTTATTTTGAAATCGGTCACTTGAAAATGTTGCTGATTCCCTGCGAAATATTCCCGGAACTTGTTTTCGGCGGGTATTTAAGCAACGAGGAGTCCGCCGATGGTAAGGGAGCGGAAAAGAATCCGACACCGCTCACGCAAATCGCGGGCGAGGAGGAGCTGCTCATCTTCGGCCTTGCCAACGACGAACTCGGCTACGTTATCCCGCCCAACGACTTTCTTTTGGCACCGGGCATCCCATATTTGGACAGGGTGAAAGACAGGCACGACCGCAATCATTATGAAGAAACGAACTCCATGGGACCCCATACCGCACAGAGAATTGCCGATGTGTTTGCCGGCATGATGAAAACGGTCAATGCAACCGAACAAACAAAATAAACGGCCGGGGGGCGATGGGCAATGACTGGCTACGATGTCTACTTTATCCATAAAGCAGGTACGATAGACGCACTGAACAATCTGGAAGATGGATTAGCAACCCTAAACGCCGGTGCGCCCGGTTATCTTTGGCTTGATTATTACCGCCCAACGCAGGATAATTTGAATGAAGTGGCTGACATCTTTCAAATCCATTTTTTATCCATCGAGGATTGTCTTGACGATGAGCAAATCCCAAAGGTTAACGAATACGAAAATTATATTCAAATCCTTTTCAACAAATTTTCTTACCCGGATAAAAATATTTTGATTGAGGAAATCAATCTGTTCGTGGGCAAAAACTTCTTGATTACCGTGGAAAAAAATAACAAAACAGCAGATGGTAGCTTTAAAGCTCACAGAGAACTTCTACGGGATGAAATTCGCAAAGCAAAGCTCGGGCCGGTTTATGCCTTGCATATTATTTTAGATTATATTGTCGACTGTAAATTCAGTGTGATTGAAGCCCTTGGCGACGAACTCGCGCGCTTGGAAGACGTGATGACCTTAAATCATAAAGATTTTGACCAGGCCTCTCTGCAAGGAATCAGGCAAGCCTTAATGTCGATTAGAAAGAGTCTGTTTCACGAAAGGGAGATTTTCGTCAAAATCGTTCGTAACGATATTGAACTTATCCCCGAAAAATCCATCATACATTTTAACGATATCTATGACCACATCACAAAGTTTTTTGAACTGACCGAGATATATAGGGAAATGGTGACGAACATCATCCAAACCAACCTCGCGATGATTAACAACGACATCGCCACAGCTGCCAATGACACCAACCTTTCCGTCAAACGCCTCACCGTAATCACCACTATTTTTATGCCGCTTACACTGCTGACGGGCATCTTCGGGATGTCGGAGTGGAGTATGATAACAGGCGTTGGCAACTGGCGTTTGTCGTACCCGGTTTTTTTCGGCCTATTGGCTGCCATTGGTATTGCCGATTATTTTTTCATAAAATGGCTGGACAAAAAAGATAAAAAATAAACGGCAACCACCGCCCGACGGCGTAATCATTTGAAGGGATGGCCATCTTAATGCTTGAAATATATAAAAGCAATGAAATCGGAGAACTTATCAAAATCGAAGCGGTTGAAAAGGGCTGTTGGGTCAATCTTTTTGCGCCCACTGCGGATGAACTCCGCCGGGTGGAAACGGAACTCGGTGTTCTGCCAAGTTTTCTCCGCGACCCGCTTGACGATGAGGAAAAGCCGCATGTGGATGTGGAAGATGACCAGACCCTTGTCGTTGTTGATGTCCCCTATGTGTATGAAGAGGATGGCATTCAAACGTACGAA
This sequence comes from uncultured Eubacteriales bacterium, assembly GCA_964568955.1. Classification (GTDB taxonomy): domain Bacteria; phylum Bacillota; class Clostridia; order Oscillospirales; family Acutalibacteraceae; genus UBA1447. The sequence goes on from CAZMSM010000038.1 coordinate 7,951, forward strand.
ACCATGCCCATGGGCATTATTGTCACCGACGCCTATATCGTCACGGTCAGCTTTCGAAAAAACGAAATTGTCGAGGCGATAAAAAGAGGCCGCCTCAAACAGTTTTTTACGCAGAAACATACGCGTTTTACTTTCCAAATATTATTTATTGCGGCAAAAGAGTTTTTGCGCTACCTGCGGATGATTGATAAAAAGACCGATGATGCCGAGCGTACACTGCGCAAATCCATGCGTAATAAAGAGCTTTTTCTCCTCTTGCAATTGGAAAAGTCCCTCGTGTTCTTCGCTACATCACTAAAATCCAACGAAACGGTCATGGAACGCCTGCTACGCGGCAAAGGCTTAAAGCAATATGAAGAGGACAGGGACCTGCTGGAGGATGTCATCATTGAAAACAAGCAGGCCATTGAAATGGCAAATATTTATAGCTCCATTTTAAGCGGCATGATGGATGCCTTCGCGTCGGTCATTTCCAACAACCTAAACATGGTCATGAAGTTCCTCGCGGCAATCACGATTGTGCTTTCTATCCCAACGTTGATAGCGAGCTTGTGGGGGATGAATGTCGGCGTGCCTTGGGAAGGCAATCCCTTGGGCTTTTTGTATGTGGGCGGAATATCCGCACTTGCAACCTGCGCAGTCTTCTTTTTCCTTTGGAAAAAGGATATGTTTTGACCAAAAGAATTGGACACATTTGGACACAACCGTACAATGATCATCAAAACCAATATAAAACAGGGGTGGATTTTACATGAAAATTAAAACAACAAAAATACTGGCCGTTGTCTTTGTGCTTGTGCTCATCCTCGGGCTTTTACCCGCGTGCGGTCCCGGTAAAGATGAGGATCCAAAAGTCACGGCTAAAGTTGACGACGAGTGGCGCGATGCCTTGCCGCAGGAGGAGATTACGACACAACCTTCCACCTCGGTTGAGGATACTTATGAGACGATGGCCCCCGTTTCCGACAAGGTTTTGGCGGGCCTTACCGCGGGTACCGTTACAGCCTTTGGCGGTGCGGGCAATGCGATGTTTGAGCGCGTTGTCGCAACGCAAGACGGTGGCTTTGCAACATCCGGATTTTTCAGTGTGGCCCAGGGCGACTTTTCCGGTGCGGATAAAGACTGGGCGCGCAATAAAAGCATGCTCGTCAAGTATGACAAAAACAGCAAAGTGGAATGGAAGGCTTTCCTTGGCGGGGACGGCGGGGGCCTCAACTTCCGCGATTTGGCACAACTTACGGATAAAAGCTATATTGTCGTCGGGGACACGAACTCCCCCGAACTCGGCGCGAAAAGCGAAAAAACACTGGATGCCGTACTGGTCAAATACTCTGCCGCGGGTAAACGCGAATGGATTAAAACGATAGGCGGTACCAAAAACGAGTACTTTAACTCTGTTGCGGCCACACCCGATGGCGGTTTTATCGTCGGTGGCAAGACGGAATCCTCCGACGGTGATTTTGAAGGGCTTCAGGCAGACGCCATCAAAGCCATCTTGATAAAATATGGCGCCACCGGCGAGGTTCGCTGGAAGCGGGCAATTACCGGTACCAAGCACAGTGATTTTGAAGGGGTAGCCGTCAATAAAGAGGGGGCTATTTTTGCCACTTGCAAAACCATGTCCAACGACGGTGATTTTGCGGGCATTGCCGGCAGAGGCGAAGCGGATACCCTTGTTTTCAGTTATGATAAAAACGGTAAGTTCAACTGGGTACGCTCTTTTTCCGGCAGCGGTTCGGATGAGCTGACGGCCGTCACCTGCTCACCCGACGGTGGGTGTGTCATCGCCGGCAAATACAGCATTTTGAGTAAAACGGACGGCAGTTTTGCCCCTTACCATAACGCCGGCGAGTATGACAGCTTTATTGTTAAGTACAACAAAAACGGTTCCATCGGCTGGGCAAAACCCTTTGCCGGTTTTGAAAGTGACGAAATCACAGGCATTACGGCTGTAAACGGCGGCTATGCGGCTGTCGGTCTGTCAAGCTCCAACAACAGGGACTTTGCCGACATAGGCAACAAAGGCGGCCGCGACGGCTTCCTTCTGCTTATCAGCGAACTTGGAGAGATTGTCAAAGCCCTACCGCTTGCAGGCACGTCAGAGGACGTGCCAAGGGCAACCGCCTCCAACGACGGCGACAGAGTCTTTGTAGTCGGCGGCACAAACTCCCCCGACCACTTCTTTGCCGGGCTTACGCCGGCCATAAACAAAAACCTTTACAATTGTTTTACGGCTGATTTTGCGGTGGAGTTCAAAGAAGTTGAAACATCCGCCGGGTAACCACTAGGGCGAGCAAAAAGCATATAATAAAAAATCACCCGATTCGCGTTTTGACGCTGTTTCGGGTGATTTTTTATTCCATAAGGGGTTGCCTGTCGCTTTGTGCCCTTTTAGTTTAGTCTAATTTAGCACTGCACTTGTGGCATAAATGCGTTGTGCACCGCCTCGACGGCACGGTCGGCATCGTCGGCATCGATTAAGACGGATATTTTGATTTCGCTCGTGGAGATCATTTGAATATTGATGTCGTTTTCAAACAGGGCGCCGAACATTTTAGATGCTATGCCGGGATGCGTTTCCATCCCTGCCCCCACGACGGATATTTTTGCAACAGCGGTATCACAGACGACTTCGTTGCCCCTTAAAAACTCCAGGCTGTCGTCCAGCAGTTCAAGCACATCCGGTGCGTTTTCCTTGCTGACGGTAAAGGCAATATCCTTTGTATTGCCACGCCCAACGGATTGCAGAATGATATCGACATTGATATTTTTTGCAGCAAGCTTACCAAAAAGTCTAAACGCCACACCCGGCACATCCGGTACGCCTATAATGGATATCCTCGCTACATTCGTGTCCTTGGTTACGCCCCTAACCAGCATTTTTTCCACATCTGCCACCTCCTTGACTATTGTTCCCGGAACTCCGCCCGAATTTGAGAGAACTTCGATTTCAACATTGTATTTTTTGGCCATTTCAACCGAACGGTTGTTTAAAACCTGTGCGCCGAGTGTTGCAAGCTCCAACATTTCGTCATAGGTAATTTCATTGAGCTTTTTTGCGCTTTTTACTTTTCGCGGGTCTGCGGTATACACACCATCAACATCCGTAAAGATTTGGCAACGCTCCGCATTGAGGCTGGCCGCTATGGCAACAGCACTCGTGTCCGACCCGCCGCGCCCGAGTGTCGTAACATCATCATACTTACATACGCCTTGAAAGCCCGCAACAATAACGATGTGCCGTTTATCCAGCTCCATGCGTATTCTTTCGCCGCTGACTGTTTTGATGCGTGCGCTGCCGTAAGCTGAGTTGGTTTGAAAGCCGGCCTGCCAGCCGAGTAACGAGCAAACCGGGATATCCATGGTTTCAATCGCCATGGCAAGCAGGGCAATGGATATTTGTTCCCCGGCGGACAGCAAAACATCCATTTCCCGACGGGAAGGCTTGGGATTGATTTCTCTTGCTTTGTCAATCAGGTCGTCCGTTGTATCCCCCTGGGCGGAAACCACCACGACGACATCCTTGCCGGTCTTATATGTATCTGTCACAACACGTGCGACATTCATAACGCCCTTAGCATCGGCAAGAGAGCTGCCTCCGAATTTTTGAACAATAAGTTCCATACAATAAACCTCCTGATCTAGATATTAGACACTAAATGTCAGATGAAAAACGAACACTTTAATACGCTGTAATCCTTATGGTGGAGAGGATTTTTATGCCTTGCATTTTTTTAAGTGTTGCAAGCAATTCTCTTTCCGTCCCTCGCGGCGTCACAAAGGCAATTTCGTTCGCCGGCGCGCCTTGCCTTGTGAGTGTTTTGGTATTGTTGAAGGCCTTGCCTGCTTCTTCAAGCGCGGCAGAGGGGTTGTCGGCAATGGCTCTGACATACAGTGCCGTTTCCACATCAAGGTAATCCACGACATAGTTTTTATCGCTGTCTTCCCAGCCGAACAGTTTTTTGCGGTCAAAGTGTTTTGCGCAGTCGATAACATCTGCGATAACGGCACTTGCTGTTGGCATTTTACCCGCACCCCTGCCGTAAAATACGACATCGCCGATGGCATCCCCGCGTACAAGAATCCCATTGAAAACATCATCCACACCGGCAAGTTGGCTTTGCTTTGGCACAAATGCAGGGCTTACCATGGCGGAAATTCGGTTTTTATCTACCCTGGCGGCTCTGCCGATCAGCTTGATAACGCCGCCCCAATCCCTTGCATATTCCACGTCTTCTAGGGTGATTTTGCTAATACCCTCGGTATACACATCATCGGGGTACACATGCTTGCCAAAGCACAAAGACGCCAAAATGCAAACTTTCCTGCAAGCGTCATGCCCTTCGACATCGGCCGTCGGATCCTTTTCCGCATAGCCGTTTTCCTGGGCGAGCTTCAGCGCCGTTTCAAAACGCATGCCCTCGGCTATCATTTTTGTTAGGATAAAGTTTGTTGTTCCGTTGAGAATGCCGGCGATTTCGTTGATTTCGTTGGCGGCCAAGCATTGGGTGATGGGGCGGATAATCGGGATCCCGCCGCCTACACTTGCCTCAAAAAGATAGTTGACATTCATGCTATCAGCGGTTTTCAACAACTCATACCCCTTGCTTGCCACAAGCTCTTTGTTTGAGGTAACAACACTTTTACCGGCTTTTAAAGCAGCCAGCGTATAGTCGTAAGCGGGGTGAAGCCCGCCAATGGTCTCCACCACAATCCCAACCTCGGGATCATTGAGTATGGTTTCAAAATCCTTAACAAACAGATGTTCATGGGGGTCACCTTTAAAATCCCTTACATCCAGAATATATTTTAGTTCGAGCTGCGCCTGTGTGCTTCTTTTTACAATGCTCTCATGATTCTTTGTAAAAAGTTCCGCAACACCGGAGCCGACCACGCCGTAGCCGATTATCGCAACATACATCCTTCCACATCCCTTGCTGTAAATTTAGTATATTTTAACATAAAGGAAAGTTATAAGAAAGTGTTAATTTGAAAAAATTTTAATATTCTCTTGTGTTGAGGACAATCTTTGCTATAATAAGCATAAGAATACTCTTTGGAGGTGGTGCAAGCCATGACGGAAATTAAAAAACGGCAACAATTTTTAATCAACACAGCTTATATTGCCGTTATTGTTGTGCTGTATTATCTTTTTATGCGGCATGCCTTCTGGCTGGTATTCCCTTTTTTGTTCGCCGTATTTGTCGCTATGGTTTTACAGCGCCCTATTCGCTTCCTCGCGAAAAAAACAAGACTGAAAAAAAAGAGCGCCTCCGTTGTTTGTGTTCTTGCCTTGCTGGTCGTGGTACTTGGCACCATATCGCTCATCGGTGTCAAAGTTGTAGCCGAAATACGCGGCCTCTTTTCCTCCTTGGCGGAATATCTCAAAGACTTTCCGACCTTCCTTGCGCAGGCTGAGGAGACGCTGTTAAGCTTTATTCACTTTTTGCCCGACGGGCTCGAGTCTACTGTCGGCAATTCCATCGGAAGCCTGTTTGAAAGGCTATCCTCAAGTGATGGCCTCCCCCTTGACTTTTCGATGCTGGCCACATCCATGGGTGGCGTATGGTCAACAGCAAAGGCCGTGCCGGAGGTTGCCGTGGCCATCCTCGTCTCCATTGTGGCATGTTTCTTTATGACTGCGGATTTTGACCTTCTTACCGGTTTTATCAAACGCCAGTTGCCGGAAAATAAAAGGCAGGCCGTTTCCGCCACAAAACAAATCACCGTTGCCGCTATGGGCAAACTTGCTAGATCCTATGCACTTTTAATGTTGCTCACTTTTTGTGAGATGGTTGTCGGCTTAAACATACTGCGAATGGCCGGGCTGTATAAAGCAAGTTTTTTGTTAGCCACCGCAGTCATTGTGGCAGTGGTAGACATTGTCCCGATTTTGGGCACGGGCACGATTTTGATTCCCTGGGCTATCTACTCGCTGCTTTCCGGGAATACGGGCCTCGGTATCGGACTGCTTGTGTTATATGTCGTTATCTATGTTATTCGGCAGATGGCCGAGCCAAAACTTGTTGCCAACACCCTCGATCTCCCCCCCATACTCGCCCTCATGGCCATGTATGTCGGCGCCAAAGTTTTTGGCTTTATCGGCCTGTTTTTACTGCCACTTACCCTTATGCTTATCAAAATCCTCAATGACGAAGGCGTCGTCAACCTATGGAAAACGCTTTCCATCCAAGATGATTTAGAAGAAGCTCCGCCGGAAAAAGGCAGGCAAACCGAGACGGATTCCGCAAAATCCACGAAATCTAAGAAATCTTAATTTTCGCTATTGACGAACGGTGCCGAATATGCTATATTATTCGAGCGTCTAACACGCTGGTGTAGCTCAGTTGGTAGAGCAGCTGATTTGTAATCAGCAGGTCGTGGGTTCGAGTCCGTCCACCAGCTCCATTTTTCCCCCACTAAAATTGAATAAGGGAGAGTTCCCGAGTGGCTAAAGGGAACAGACTGTAAATCTGTCGTCAACGACTTCGGTGGTTCGAATCCACCCTCTCCCACCAGAAAAAAGCACTTTTTCGGAAGTGCTTTTTTCAATGATATAAAGGCTTGCAGGATTTGTGATATAACGCACTGCGTCATGATATGGCTACGCTGTGATATACGCTACGGCGTATTGGGATTTAGATTATATCACATCGCTCGAAGGCGATAGTTCACATTTGCCGCAGCAAATATATCATACCGAAGGTATATCATTCGCCTCCTTCGGCTTACGAAACAACAACTTGTCAACCGGGAAATAAACGAAAAACTGTATGGTGCTGCAAACGGCAGTTGCAATGTTGGCCGACAATTGACCGCCGATGCCTTTGCCGATGAAGAAGGTGTTCAGGTTGGGGGAAAGCCAAGCGGAAAAACAGATGAGGGCTATGGTAAAAACAAGGTAAATCGGTAGTGTTGTCGCAACATTTGCGCTGCTTTTGAACGTCTTTTCCTTATTCACGAAAAACGCGACAATCTGTGCTAGGATATTTGCCGTGTTGAACGCGATAAAATAGCCCAGTGCTCCGGAGACGATATCGCCCGCATTGTCCCTGGTGACCGGGTAATCAAACACGAACCAGTGAAACGGTGTGGCAAAAAGCTCTCTTATAAACGGCATTAAAATCAGGATGTTCAAGGTTCCGTAAGTGACGATTGTTGCCAACAGGCTGACGAGTATAAATTTGAAAAATTCCCACAACGTCTTTTTTGCCCCACTTTGTTCGGATGTTTTTTTACCAACGTTTTCTGTCTTGGCCATCAATACTACCTCTATCTTATTCATTTTTTATAAATACACTGCGCATACAAACCGATTTGATTGCAAGGTATTGGGACGATTTTAACACAGAATCTCTGCATTTTCAACCAAATATGCTTTTGATTGACAATGCAACAACACGTGATACAATAACAATAATCAAAATCGTTTTTTTCTAAATCCTTAAGAAAACGCAAGGTGAATGTATGCCGCAAGACAGGGAGATTAAAAAGCCCGGGTTAAAGCTTAAACTGCGCAAACAGCTGGGTAAAAGTCAAAAAGTTGTCGCTTGCTACGAGTCGCTGATTTTCATAAAAAGGCATCCCAAAAAATCAAAACTCATCTTGTTATCGGCCGCGAAACGCCTGTTTTCAAGGAAGAAATATATTTTTCTTTTTGCCTCCCCCACAAGTGGCAACCGTGGGGACCATTTAATTGCAACCGCGATGAAACAGTGGAGCGAAAAATATTTCCCGAACCATGTTTTTATTGAATATGATGACGGCATCCTGTCGGACTGGTCCGTGCTGAATTTGTTGAAACGCCTTGTTAAAAAACGCGATTTAATCCTCATTCGCGGCGGCGGCAGCGTTGGCGATTGGTATATCGATTATGAGTATTTCATACGATACCTACTAAAACGGTTCCCCAAAAATAAAATTGTCATGTTCCCCCAGTCCATCCGGTTCAGCAAAACCGCGAAAGGTCGGGAGGAAAAATTGAAAACCGCGGCCGCCTATGACAGCCACCCGAATTTGACTTTATATGCCAGGGATGAACAGAGTTTCGAGATTGCCTGTGGCATGTTTGAGCACACGAAAGTCTTGCTGTGCCCGGATATTGCCATGCTGCTGTTCGGCAGTTTTGAGGATACTAAAATCTGCCGTAACGGCGTTCTTTTTTGCCTGCGGTCGGATGTTCAAGAGCGGTTCTATTCAGACCACGAGCGGGAAGCGATGGTGCAAACCGTCAAGGCTCTTTACCCTGTTGATTTTTGCGATACCGAGGCCGGGCATCGGATACCGCTTGAAAACCGGGAAAAGGAAATTGAGGAACTGCTGAACTGTTTTGCAAAAAGCAAAGTTCTCGTGACGGACCGATTCCATGGGGTGATAAGCGCGGTGCTAACGAAAACGCCCTGTGTTGTGCTGCGGTCTGCGGACCATAAAATCCCCTTGGGCTTGCTGTGGTTTAAAGATGTTGAGCCTGTTTTTTATGCCGAAAACACGGCAGCGGTTCCGGAACTTATCAAAAAAGCTTTGGCATCCCAAGGCGTTACAGGGCCGAACTTTGGGGATCATTTTCAAAAGATTGCTGAGGATATCATATATGGGTAAGCCAAAGGTCAGCGTGATTGTTCCGATATACAATGTTGAGCCCTATCTTCAGCGATGTGTAAACTCTATCCTTTGCCAAACACTGCGTGATATTGAGATTATCCTTGTGGACGACGGCTCTACGGACAACAGTGCATCGCTTTGTGATGACTATGCGAAAGCCGACAGCAGAGTTACCCTTATCCACCAAAAGAACACGGGGCTCAGCGGTGCGCGCAACGCCGGTCTTTACATCATGACGGGTGAATATGTGAGTTTTATAGACGGCGACGACTGCGTTTTGCCCGATATGCTGGAATCCATGCTTAACGAAGCCCTGGGCTGTAATGCCGATGCGGTCATGTGTAATATTGAAATGATCACTCAGAGCGGTTCGCGTTTGTTGTACGCGCCTCAAAACGAACGCATCGACTTGTCCCGTTTTGATTTTTCACTTTATTTTAGCGATTATATTTCAAAAAAGCGGCTCGGCTATAATGTATGTTGTATGCTTTACCGCACGTCAATTCTCCAGAGTTGCGGGCTTCGCTTCAGCGATAAAATGTCTTTTGCGGAGGACATCCCCTTCAACCTGTGTTTTCTTGCCGCGGCAAAAAGTATAAAAACGCTGGACAAGCCATTTTACCTTTATTATCGACGACCGGGTTCCCTAACCGCTGTCCCTCGGACGGATTATTTCGAAAAATATACCTTGATGATAGAGATTTTTTTCGACTTTGTTGAGTCCGGTGAGTATGGGGAATATATCCCCAAACAAGTGCCCGGCTTTCTTTGGGAATGGCTTATTCGGGCGGCGGGCGACTCAAAAAATGATGTCGACAAGATTGTAGCGGGCTTTGAAACGATCAATGAAAAAAACTTTCTTCGCAAGCAAATGTTGGTCCTGGCTTTCGGGCAGGCAGGGCGCAACTATTGTAAAACACATCGCCTCAAGGGTAAACTTAAAGTTCATTTTAAGCTTATGGCCTTTTGCATCGCGACAGGTCAATATGAAAAGGCGGCAAAAGAATATTTTTCGGCTTAATCAAAGGATGTTTTAATTGACTGCAATCAGCGTTATCGTCCCCGTTTATAATGTAAAGCCCTATCTGCGCTCTTGTGTGGACTCTATTCTTGCGCAAACGTTACCCGGTATTGAAATCATTTTGGTCGATGACGGCTCGACGGACGGGTCGGGTTTGATCTGTGACGAATATGCCCGACAAAATAAGTGTATTCAAGTTATCCACAAAGAAAACGGCGGTTTAGGCAGTGCCCGTAACGCCGGGTTGGACGCGGCAAGGGGTGCGTATATTGCCTTTGTTGACAGCGATGACTGTATTGCGCCGGAAATGTATCAACGCCTACTGTGTGCTTTGCACGAGAGTAAGGCCGATTTAAGCATCTGCGGCTACCAAAAGATCGAAACCTCGGGCGCACAAGGGATTGCCAACACCCACCCCTTTGAAACAATGACGGGTATGCAAGCGCTTGAAAAACTCTACACCAATGACTATGTTTATTTTACCATTGCTTGCAATAAGCTTTTCAAACGAAGCGTATTTGATTCGCTTCGCTTTCCGCAGGGCACACTTTTCGAGGATGGCTATGCCGCTTTTCGGTATTATTACGCGGCCCAAACGGTGGTGTGTCTACCGGCGTGTTATTACTTTTATCTCACTCGCCATGGCAGCATCACCACCTCTTTGCTCAGCATTAAAAACTTAGACGGCTTGGACGCGGAGGTGGACTCCATCGACTTTCTCAGCGAAAAAGGCTGTTTTGACCTCCTCGCAAAAGCACAGATAAAATATGCCGGCGCGGTCATCAGCAACCTTAAAAGATACAAATTAAAACAAAAAGATGTCCGCTTGCGGTTCGGCAAAATCAAAAAAGATTTTATCCGCCTTTACCCGAGCATGTTGAAAAACCAAGCTCTTTCTAAAAAAGAAAAGATTCTGCTCACCTCTTTCGCCGTCAGCCCGCGTCTGTGTAAAGGCATTGTCACGGTGAAAAAATTATGAAGCGTTTTCTTTTAACCGGTTGGAATTTCTTGTTTGACACAGGACAAAAGTTCGTAAACGCCTTGTTTTCCCTACATGACTTTTTCTACCGCCGCTTGAAAAAGCCTCCCAAAGTCTTGACCAACTTTGAAACAATCGATCTCATTGTAAAAAATCGCTGCTCGGTCAGCCGTTTCGGCGATGGCGAAATTAAGCTGGCCGCCGGCAAGGATATATCCTTTCAAACAGCTCAGCCGCTGCTGCGGCAAAAACTTCAATCGGTTTTAAGCTCCGATGACGACCGTCTGCTGGTTTGCATCCCCCATGTGTTTGCGTCCCTTTCCTCCTTCACCGAGTCCGACGGACTTTATTGGAAAAACCATCTTGCGCGTTACAGAAAACACTGGTACCGTTTCACTCGTAACGAGAAAATATACGGCAATTCATTTGTATCCCGCGTCTATATGTGTTTTAATGAAAAGGAACAAGCACGTGCTTACTTTGACGCACTCAAAAAAATATGGGACGGCAGAGATGTTGTTTTGGTCGAAGGCGCAAAAAGTAGGCTCGGTATCGGCAACGATTTGCTGGACAATGCGCGTACGGTACGCCGCATTCTCGGCCCTGTTACACAGGCTTTTTCACAGTACGACAACTTGCTTTCGGAAGTTAGAAAAATCGAAAAGTCCGCACTTGTGATTCTCGCCATGGGTCCCGTCGCAACCATCATGCCGTTTGATTTGTTAGACGACGGTTTTCAAGCGGTGGACCTCGGGCACATCGATATCGAGTACGAATGGTTCTTGCGCGCTAACACAAGAAAAACACCGATTGAAAACAAAATGGTCTGGGAGGCGGGCGCCGGCAAAGGCGTTGGTACGCTTGAGGACGAAAACTATCAATCACAAATAATTGCGGAGGTGACCGAGTAATGAATGCGGAATCAATTTTAAGCGGTACAGGCATGTTGCTCAAAGCGTATGCACAGTGGCGGGCAAAGCAGGCGTACCTGCAAAAAACAGTTGCGGTCAGCATTATTGTGCCAGTTTACAACGCTTCGCCATATTTCATCGAATGCTTGCGCTCGCTGACAGCACAGACGCTTGAAGACATTGAAATCATCGTGGTCGATGACGGTTCAACCGACGGCAGCGGCACTTTTGCCGATGCCTTGGCTGAGGTAAATGAGACCGTCAGGGTAATCCATCAAAAAAATGCCGGTGTAAGTGCCGCGCGCAATGCGGGGCTTGCCATCGCCCGCGGAGAGTACATTGGATTTGTTGACGCAGATGATGTTGCAGACCCGGAACTGTACGAAACCTTATATGCGGCGGCAGTCTTGTTTTCGGCCGATGTTGTGAATTCCGGCTACAAAACCTATAACGAAAAAGACAATTGCACCATACCGGCAGCCCCATCGTTTGAGCTCTGCAAAGTTTTGGGTAACGAGGATATGAAGCTTTATGCCGCGCAAATGCACAAAAGCGGCTGTTTTTTATATGTATGGCGCAATCTTTTTTCGCGGCAATTCCTTGAAGTAAACGATATACGCTTTGACGAAGATATTTTTGTCGGGGAGGATACCCTGTTTTGCATGGAATGCTTTTTGAACGCTCAAAAAGTTGTAAGCGTTGACATCGGTGCCTACTGCTACCGCATACACAGCGACAGTGCCATGCGGCAAAAAGACAAGCCGCTACTTGAAAGCTCACTGCAAAAACAGTTTGCACGCAAACTGGCCCTTGCCGAAGAACATTTAGGGGCTTGCCAGGAGGATTTCCTGCATGATATGGCTCAATACAACATCACCGTACTTTTTCCACTGATGTTGAAAACCATCTATCAAAGCGACACACCTAAAAAACGGCAGGAATTTAAGCGCCTGGTAAACTCCGACATAATGCAAAAAGCTTTTGCGGATTTTGATTTGTCACAAATCCGCTCCCGCTCGCTCGATTGGCGGATGTTTCACTTGGCAAAAAAGAAACGATATTTTGCCGCACATATCCTATGCAAAACTGTTTTATATAAAAAAGAGACTGCTTCAATTTAAAACAATCTCTTTTTTATAACCTTTTTATTTTGGATTACCTGACCCCGATGAGAATATCTTCTCCTCGACCTTAACCGGGCAAGCTTTGGTGTTAAAGACTAGCCCGACCAGATGCGGGCATTTTCACAGAGTTCCTTACCTGTTATAAATGTAAGCCGAGTATCTTCCCCCCCCGATTTTCTTAACCTTTCCGCTGCCCATTAAAGCTGTCAACGTTTTTGTTATAGTTGAATAGCTGATATCCGGGCAAAGATTTTGAAGTTCCGCCATGGTCATACTGCCAAGCTTGTTTTTGAGTATGGCTTCCACACGCTCAGGTTTGCTTATGTTTTTTACCGTGATATATTCAATTCGGGTGGAAAACTCTTTATATGCGTTTAAGAGCACACCAAGATAATAGCGCACAAAAGGTTTATAATCATTTTCACCGGTTTGCCAGGCGTTTGAACTTGCCGCCAGCACCTCATAATAAGTGGCTTTTGTTTTTTCGATTAACATTTCAATGCTGATATATTTGCCGACTATATAGCCGGCGCGGTAAAGCAAAAGCAAAGTAAGCAAACGACTCATCCTACCGTTGCCATCGTTGAACGGATGGATACAAAGAAAATCCAATATAAAGACCGCAA
>CAZMSM010000039.1:0-20841 GCA_964568955.1 uncultured Eubacteriales bacterium
GAAAGCCCTTTTTTCCAGTACAATTGAAACTTCTTTTTCTTCACCCGGCTCAAGGAATACTTTGGAAAAACCTTTCAACTCTTTTGCCGGTCTGAAAACAGGGGGTTGCTTGGCAGCAACATATAGCTGGACAATTTCCGCACCGGCGCTGGTTCCTGTGTTTTTAACCGTAACGCTTACCGTGAGTGATTCGTCATCCTTGATTTTATCTTTTGAGACACGCGGTGCCGAATATGCAAACTGTGTATAGGAAAGACCGAATCCGAAGGGGAAAGCAACGGCTTTGCCGGCCTTTTCATAATATCGGTAGCCCACATAAAGGCTTTCGCGGTATTCCACCGTGGCGGGATTACCGGGGAAGTTGTGGTAGCAGGGGGTGTCTTCAATACGCAAAGGATAGGTTTCGGCAAGCTTACCGCTTGGGTTAACAGTACCGGTGAGGATGTCCGCCACGGCACCGGCGCCTGCTTGGCCGCCTAAATAGCTGTTGAGTAAACCTTTGACTTTGCCAAGCCACGGCAACTCCACGGGGGAACCGCCCGCAAGGACGACAATCGTGTTGGGGCAAACGGCACTCACAGCGTCGATAAGCTCATTATGGGCCTCCGGCAAGCGCATATGTGTGCGGTCAAACCCTTCGGACTCATAATCATCCGTCAAGCCTGCAAAAACAACCGTAAACTCAACCCCGCCAGCGGCTTTGACGGCCTCCTCTATGAGTGGGCGGTTGGGTTTGTCGCTTGTTATTTTGTAACCTGCTGCGTATACCGCATCAACACCAAGCTCTTTTAGGCAATCCAGTGCACTGTCCACACGGGTTGGGTTTATCAGCGAGCTGCCCGAACCTTGGTAGCGCGGTTGTTTGGCGAATTCGCCGATAACTGCAATTTTTGAGCCTTTTTTCAGGGGCAAAACAGCATCTTCGTTTTTCATCAAAACCATCGATTGGCCGGCAATTTTTCGCGCTATTGCGTGCTGCCTTGCTTCATCACGAGAAAACTTTCCTTTTGAAACTTCTTCGCCGGCGAAAATAAGAGTTAGGAGTCTTTCCACACTTGTGTCCAACACTTCCTGCGACAGCTCTCCACTTTTTATAGCGTCGAGTATGACGGATGTGCCTAAGCCGTTGGAGGAGGGCATTTCCAAATCATTGCCCGCGGCGAGCCCTTTGGCTCTTTTATTGACAGCACCCCAGTCACTTACCACAACGCCGTCAAAACCCCACTCGTCGCGCAAAATTTTGTTTTGCGTACGGTCGTTTTCCGAACAATGTTCTCCGTTGAGTCGATTGTAGGCGTTCATAACCGTTGTTGGCTTACTTTTTTTGACAGCGATTTCAAAAGGTGTCAGATATATTTCGCGCAGGGCCCTTTCGTCAACAACGGCGTCGACCGTCATGCGGCGTGTTTCTTGGTTATTGACGGCAAAATGTTTAAGGGAGGTGCCAACGCCCTTTGCCTGTACGCCTTGAATAAATGCCGCACCCAATTCGCCCGCAAGCAAAGGGTCTTCGGAAAAATATTCAAAATTTCGCCCGCAAAGAGGGGACCTTTTGATGTTGACCCCGGGGCCGAGCACGACGGATACATTTTCTTGCAGGCAGTCATCGGCAATAGCACCACCGAGCTCACCCAGCAGGTCTATGTCCCACGAACAGGCAGTGGTGACCGCTGTCGGGTAGCATACCGCCGGCACGCTGCCCAGGAGCCCCGCGCCTTTAAGCGATGGGTCCCTTTTGCGCAGCCCGTGGGGGCCGTCGGCGACCATAACACGGGGGATGCCCAGTTCGTCATAACTTTTGAGGTGCCACGAGTCGGCACCGTCACAAAGCGTCGCCTTTTGTTCGAGGGTCATTTTTGCGAGTATGTCTTTGATTTTTGCTTTTTGATCTTTTGTGTTGGTTTGTATCATTTTTTTCTCCTCATCGGTATTCGTTAGAATCCGTATTATTCGTCATCCGCTGCGGTTAGCCCTAAAATATCTGCGGCATCGCCGTATTCGATTTTATCAACCGTTTTGAGTTTGCCTTGTATGAGGCGGTTGCGGTTCTGGGCTTCCCCAATAGATTTGCCGGCATCGTCAATTTTTCGCCGGGCTTTGTCGAGCAAATCGCCAAATTTGTCATACTGGGCTTTAGCGGCGGCGAGTAGGCTGCGTACCTCGTTGGCCTTGTCATTAATCGCAACCGCTTTAAAGCCCATGGAAAGAGAGTTGAGCAGGGCGGTTATGGTGGTTGGGCCCGCTATCATAATATTGAGCTCGTTTTGCAGTCTTTCCGGCAGGCCGGTTCTCGAAGACGCGACCTCGGCATACAACCCTTCTGTTGCAAGGTACATGATGGCAAAGGGGGTTGTGATGGGCACATTGATATATTTCGCAATCGATCTTGCTTCGATTAAAATTCTGCTTTCAAGTGCTTTGCGCGCTGCAATCAGCGCCGGTGCGTCTGCTTTATCCGCAGCATCGCAAAGGCGCACAAAATCTTCCATTGGGAATTTGGAGTCAATCGGAAGATAGGTGATTTCTTCATTATCCGCTCCGGAAGGGATCTTGATACAAAACTCCACTCGTTCACCGGAGTTGTGCCGCGTGGCAAAGTTTCGCTCATACATATTTGGGATAGTCTGGTCCAAAATGCCCTCCAACTGGATCTCAGCCCAAGTGCCCCTCGCCTTGACATTCGTCAAAACACGGTTTAAGGAGGTGACGTTGTCCGTAACGCCCATGGAAAGTTCCTTCATTTCACCCAGTGATTTATTGACGCTTTCCAGCTGGTCGGAAACGGTTTTAAAAGAGGAGCCAAGCCTGACAGTCAGGGTTTCGTTTAGCTTTTCATCCACAGTTGCACGCATCTGGTCCAACTTTTTTTCGTTACTTTCTTGCAGTTTGCCGATGGCTTCGCTGATGATTCGGCTGTGCCGCTCATTTTGTTCCATGTTATTGGTGTGGATAGCGGTGAGCGAACCCGTCACTTTTTCCGACAGCCGGCGTTGATACTCCACATTGGCAATTTTCATGTCGTTTAGTTTTTCGCCCATATCTTTGAGGCTCTGTGACGTTTCGGTACGAATGTCTTTTTGGAACTGCCCGCTTTCGCGACGGCTGCGTTCGAATTCGTCCGCAAGCCGGTTGCCGATGGTATTGAGTGCGTTCTCAAGCAAGGAGAGTTGGGTTTTGAGCTGTGCGATATCCTTTTGTTCCCTCGCGCTACCGCTTGCTATGCCACCCTTGAGTTTAAGCAGAACAAGCATGCAGAGCACGCAGGCAAACGATGATACGACAAGACCGGCAACCAAAAGAGCAAGCTCCAAGATTGTACCTCCTACTATTACATTATAATTACCATAATTATAGCAGAGGAATAATAAACATTCAACGAAAAAAGGGAAAAAAGTGTTTTCTCCTTGTCCCGGAATTCTATTTTTGTCAGAAAACTGTACGAAATATGAAGTTGAAAAATTGTCAACAAAATATCTGCAGTGTATAGGCTATCTTTATAAGAAAAATGTATAGTATTTTCACCCCTAATCTGTTATAATTCAATGCGGGCATTTGAATGTGTGGCACTTAGTTGCGCCATGCGAATGCCCGAAATAATCATGTACATAGGTAATGTAAAGAATATATGGAGGTAAAAGTAATGGCTCACAAGTATGTGTATCTTTTCCAAGAGGGCGACGGCACAATGAGGAATCTTTTGGGTGGTAAAGGCGCGAACCTTGCCGAAATGGTAAAGCTCGGTATGCCGGTTCCGCTGGGTTTCACCATTTCAACCGAAGCCTGCACGCGGTATTATGATGATGGCAAGACAATCAAAGCGGACATTCAAGCTCAAATTGACGAAGGTTTTGCTAAACTTGAAGAAATCAACGGTAAAAAATTCGGTGACAAAACGAATCCCTTGCTTGTTTCCGTTCGTTCCGGCGCCCGCGCATCCATGCCCGGCATGATGGACACCATCCTCAACCTCGGTCTCAACGACGATGTTGCGGCAGGTTTGATTGCTGCAAACCCGGACCCGAAGTTTGAACGTTTTGTTTACGATTCATATCGTCGCTTTATCCAAATGTTTGCCGACGTTGTTATGGAGCTCAACAAGAAGAGATTTGAAGTTATCATTGACGAGATGAAGCATGCGCGCGGCATTCAAGACGACAGCGAGTTCACCGCAGCCGACATGAAAGAAATGGTTGCTCTGTTTAAAGCTTATTATAAAGAAAACAAGGGCGTCGATTTCCCAAGCGACCCAAAGGAGCAGATGATGGAATCCATCAACGCTGTTTTCCGCTCTTGGGATAACCCCCGCGCAAACTCCTATCGCCGCATGAACAACATCCCCTATTCTTGGGGTACAGCTGTCAATGTGCAGACGATGGTCTTCGGCAACTTGAACGACAACTCCGGTACAGGCGTTGCCTTTACCCGTGACCCCGCAACGGGCGAAAAAGCACTGTACGGCGAATACTTGATTAACGCACAGGGCGAAGATGTTGTGGCCGGTACGCGCACCCCCAACCCAATCTCCCAGCTGAAAGAAGAAATGCCCGAGATTTATAAGGAATTTGCCGCAACAGCCGATCGGCTTGAAAAGCATTATAAAGATATGCAGGATATGGAGTTCACCATCGAAAACGGCAAACTCTACATGTTGCAGACCAGAGGCGGTAAGCGCACCGCAGCAGCTGCTTTGAAAATCGCTGTGGACCTTGTGGCTGAAGGCATGATTAATGAAGAAGAAGCGATTTTGCGTGTTGACCCCCAACAGCTTGACGCATTACTGCACCCGCAGTTCGACGTGAAAGCGCTTGCGGCGACCACCGTGATTGGCTCCGCTCTTGCGGCATCACCGGGCGCGGCAAATGGTAAAATTGTCTTTTCGGCGGAAGAAGCCGTTGCTCAGAGCGAGCTTGGCGAAAAAGTCATTTTGGTTCGGCTTGAAACTTCTCCCGAAGACATTGAAGGCATGGCAGTCGCGCAAGGTATCCTTACCGTTCGCGGCGGTATGACCTCACACGCAGCGGTTGTTGCGCGCGGCATGGGGATCTGCTGTGTTTCCGGCTGTGGCGATATTAAAATGTACGCTGAGGACGGTTACTTTGAACTCGGCGGCAAACAGTATAAACGCGGCGAATACATCTCGCTCGACGGTTCCACCGGCAAGATTTACGGCGAAGCGATCCCGACGGTGGAAGCCACCATCTCCGGCGATTTCGACAAGTTTATGCACTGGGCTGACTCCAGAAGAACCTTAAAAGTACGCACCAATGCAGACACCCCGGAAGAGACCACGCAAGCAGTCAGATTCGGCGCTGAAGGCATTGGCCTTTGCCGCACAGAGCATATGTTCTTTGCGGGCGATCGCATCAAAGCCATGCGTGAGATGATTGTTGCCACAGAAGTGGAAGCTCGTAAAACAGCGCTTGCTAAGATTTTGCCCTACCAACAAGGCGACTTTGAAGAAATGTTCATCGCACTGGAAGGCCGCCCGATGACCGTGCGCTTCCTTGACCCACCCCTGCATGAGTTCCTACCCACCAGAGATGAAGACATCAAGCTAATCGCCCTGGAGCTTAAAATGAGCGACAAGGATTTGAAAGCGGTTATCTCCTCACTCCACGAGTTTAACCCCATGATGGGCCACCGTGGTTGCCGTCTGACAGTTTCCTATCCGGAAATTGCGGAAATGCAAACAACGGCTATCATTAACGCCGCAATCAACGTCAATAAATCACACCCCGAGTTCAAGATCGTGCCGGAAATTATGATTCCGCTTGTCGGCGAAGTCAAAGAGCTCAAATATGTTAAAGATGTTGTCACCAAAACTGCGGACAAGCTCATTGCAGATGCCGGTGTTGACATGAAGTACATGGTCGGCACCATGATAGAAATCCCGCGTGCCGCCCTTACAGCGGACGAAATCGCTACGGAAGCAGAATTCTTCAGCTTCGGCACCAACGACCTGACCCAGATGACCTTCGGCTTCAGCCGTGACGATGCGGGTTCCTTCCTTGACGCTTACTATGACGCCAAGATTTTTGAATCCGACCCGTTCGTAAGACTTGACCAAAACGGCGTTGGCAAATTGGTTAAGATGTCTGTCGAACTTGGCCGCAAAACTCGCCCTGACATCAAGCTTGGCATATGCGGCGAGCACGGCGGTGACCCGAGCACGGTTGAGTTCTGCCACAACATCGGCCTCGACTACGTTTCCTGCTCACCCTTCCGCGTGCCGATTGCCCGTTTGGCAGCAGCACAAGCAGCGATTAAGGACACGAAGTAAGAATTCGGTAAGTTACATAAATCAAGCGGCCTCAAAACGTTTATCGTTTTGAGGCCGTGGTTTTTTATACTTTAAATAAACCGATTGGGCTTGCCGTTAAAGTGAGAACCTTTCGGCGGAAAAATGTTTTGTGATTGAATATCTAAGGATATTCAGTAAAAACTTCTGTTTCTTTATTTTTGATTGCATTTATCATATCCATTATATCTATTAAAGGTCTATTCAATTTAATCCCGCACAATCTTTCTTGAGCACCTTGATGATTGTCAGAACCGGCTACTTGCAGAAGATCATAATTTTCAGCATATTCCTTAGCCCTTACATTTTCAAAGTCCTTTCTGTTTGCGTTTATTATCTCAATGGCGTCTACTTGGCGAGGGGACAAGCGAATCATCTTGATATAACCAGATTCTCTAAACGGGTGTGCGTGAACGACGAAGCCGCCTTCGCTTCTTACAAAGTCGAGATAGTCATTCACGTCTAACTCTAATAGATCAGGGTGGTTTAGCAGCCAATTTTTGTCCAACCCATAGGTCAAAAAATCAGTACCGAGATAGGAATACTCCCAGCCAAAAAATACATCGATTCCGATTCTTTGGCCTTGCACTAGCGCCTGTTCATAGCCACTGCAAAACAGTTCTATTCGCTCTGCCCAACTTAATTTATCTGAAACCGTCGTGTTTCCGTTTAAAAAGTGATCGGTAATACAAATCCCACTGAAACCCTTATCCTTATAGAATTGTACAAGCTCCACTGCCGGGATTTTAGCACATTTACTAACCTCATTTGTGTGAGTATGCATTTCGTACTTGAAACTGTTCAAAAAAATCCCCTTCCCATTGTTTGTCCCTACATAAAAAACATAAAAAATATAAAAAATGTCCACAACAATTCTACAACACTTCCGCATAAATAACAAGATTACAACGTTCCTGCTGAAAGTTGCTTCGCAAGGTTCGAGCAAGGCACACTCTGTTGAGTGTGCCTTGCTCGAACCCCGCAGGGGTATTTCATTAACATATTCGTCTTTTATTTCCGGCATTTTTGCGGGTAAACTAAGGCTTCCTCCGCTAATGTGTTTTCATCTGATTGGTTTACGAATTTCAAGCAATCTTATTGTAAAAAACATCCAAGATAAGCTCGTAAAGTGCTGCTTGGTCAACGACAAACTCGGCGTATTTTTTACCTTGCACAACCTTGCCTTGTACCAAACGGAAGTCGATCTCGCCGTCATAGTTGTTCGCTAAGACGTTGGTGGTGAGGTAGGTGATCTTTGATGCGTCAAGATTTGTTGTGACATATTTTGAAAATTTGTTAAAGAGCTTGACAGGTGTCGTTGGGTCTTTTTTGGTCATGCTGAGAGCTCTTTTGGCAAATGCCATCAAATATTGTTGCTGCCGCTTCATCCTGGGCATGTTTGAACTAAGTGCCGACGTGTCGCGGCGTTGCACATAAATTCTTGCGTCGTCACCTTTGAGGGTGATGGATTCACCTTTTTTGACCAATCCGCCGCTAAGCTTAATATCTTCCAAGGCTTTTACCGTTACGCCCCCGATAGCATCATTCATTAATCCAATGGGTTCAAGGTCTATGGCGCAATAGTGTTTGATGGGCATTCCGTACAGCAGTCTGGAAACGGACTTGATAACGTTGTCGCAACTTGTCTTTTTGTCCTCCCCATAGGCGTATGCGAGGCAAATTTGCTTGTGGTCGGTCCTGATAAAGCTACCACCCATGGAATAAACATCAACATCGACCATCGAATCCCTGGAGATGGCTATAATGACGGCCTTGCCGGTTTTAGTATCTAACGTTTGCAAAAATATGGCGTCGGCCTGCCCGTTTTCCCCAATAATGCCGGACTCTTCAGTTGCTTTTCTGTTATCCGTGCCGATACAGAGGATGGTGACGATGTCTTCATTCAATTGGTAGGTTGAGCCATTGTGTTTTATGATGCGCCCGTCGTTACCCGGCTCAGTTGGGTCGGAATTATCGACAGGGACCGAAATAACACCGCCATTGTTTTGCATTTGTGTTTTGCCGATTTGAAAAAGAATAAGATAGGTTGCCCCCATGGCGACGGCAATAGCCAGCAACACAAGCAGGGCAATGCGCCATGCTTTTCGCTTTGGCTTTTTATGCGGCGTCAACATTTTCTCCCCCGCTTTGCTGTCCACAGCCGTGGTCGTTTTGTCTTTATTTTGTTCGCTCATCGTTTCTCAAAACCCCCTGAACTAAATATCGTGTAGGTTTTTCCCTACCCCAAGTGTAACAAGTAGAAAGTGTGATAATCCGGTCTTGCGTGGTAAGCGTTACCCCTTCCCGAACATTCTTAATCATGGTTTTAGGGTTTAGACAGTCTTCAAGGTAGCGGGCAAAAACTTCCTTGTCCCAAAGATTGAAGGAATTAAGAATGTGGCGGTCATCGTATAAATACGCGGCGAAGATTTCGTAGGTTAAAATGCGCCCGGGTGTGTAAATATAAATTGTTTCGTTCGCTTTAAAAAACGCTTCATCCGTAAATTTCAACAGTTGGGTGAACATGACAGGGGTAGGCTTATGGTGCCCGTATATCAAGGTGTTGGGGTCGGAAAAAGTCTTACTGTTCTTCTTTTGGGTGTAAATGGCCCCGGCCGCACTTTTATTCTTGTTTAAGTCATGGGTCATGTAAAAATTGTCGTCTTCTTTGTAGCTTTGTAATATCGGGTAATCAATGTTGGTGTTTGGAATATTTATCCACGCATATATATCCTCGTTTGTTATACGAAGCTTGGCAAAATCTATCGGATTTTCCGGCAGAAGGTCTTGTGCAGAAGTAGTTAGGGTAGCATCCACTTGGGTTGTATAATACTTGTCGAGCGGCTCCCTGCCGGATAGAAGCGACAGCACAATAGTAGCGACTGTCACCATGAAAACAACTATTGATATAATAAAGACAATAAGCCAAATTTTTTTCTTGTTCATCGTAAAATTCCATCCCAGTAATCATGTTCATCACCTAATATACTTATTAATTATAGATACTAAATCTTTTGTTGTCAACGCTTTAAAAACTTTAAAAAAAGAACGCCCTGCCGAAAAGCAAGGCGTTCTTTGATTTTACAATGAGAGCTTATGCTACGAGACGTTTTTTAGCAACATACGCAACGGACAAGGAAAGCAATGCCACTGTTCCAAATGCCAGCAAATTGCTGCCTGTTTCGGGGGAAGTGGGACCGTCGTCTTCTGCTCCTGCTGCGGCGCAGTCATACATTTCAATGATTCTAACGTCTGACAAAGGACGTATTGTGATGGTGTCGCCCATCAAAGAACCCGAAACGATTTCGTATTCGCCCGTAATCTTCCAGCCTTCAAATTCGAATTCGCTTTCCGCTGCTCTTCTAAGGGTAATGGTGCCGTCATCATTGATCGTGTAATCGGCAGGACCAAGTTCACCGGTAGCATAGGAACCGGCAGTAACTTTATACTCGCCAACAGAAACCGGGCTTAACGCCGCAAATACAGTTAAAGACATTGTAGCCACTACAACAAGAACCAACATAGATACTAAAAGCTTTTTCATAATTTTCTCCTCCACAGTTTTAAATGTTTCAATGTTTATACTTTGATACGATTGCATTATAACACAGTGCTTGCACGTTGTAAAGAGTTTTTTTCGAATTTACAAGGGCAATTATTTGGGAAAGTGTACGAATTTGTCGAACAAAACTTGTCTAAAGTGCTCAAAGAGCGCCTATCAGTCATAAAACATCAATCGTAACAAACGCTTATCATGTAATCCTTCCTTGCTAAAAAAGTGTCAACACACACACAAGCGGGGATAGCGGTTCGCAAATCTTCGAGCCCCGTGCCCAACATTTTTATATAACTTTCCTTGGCAGTCCATGTTTTATAAAACTGTGTTCGCATGTCTTCTTTTGGCGTTTTGCTAAAATTTTTTTGTTCTTCTTTTGTAAAAGCTCGTTTTGCAATGGATACAAAGTTTGCATCTTTCATTTTTTGAACATCAACGCCTACCGGTTTATCACAAACAGCGCAGACGACCCAATCGCCGGAGTGGCTGATGTTAAAATGAATATGAGGGAGATTGTTCACATACGGTTTGCCATGCTCACCGATTGCAAATTGAACAGACGAAAAGCGGACACCGAACACTTTGGCAATACAGTGTTTCGCTAACAAATCACCGACCAGCATTAAGTCCCGGTCTTTTTTAAACTTGAGCCTTGCAATTCGTTCCTGCTTTTCTTTTTCAACAAAAGGTAGCAGAAAGTCAACGGTTTTAGCGTCAATGCTTTCTTTTAGTATGATAGCGTAAAGTTGTGGTTTCATGCCGTGAAAGCCAAAACAAATTCAGCAAAACCGGCTAGAACAACTTTAATTTTCTTGAGCATGTTCTTGTTCCTCCGGG
Organism: uncultured Eubacteriales bacterium; assembly: GCA_964568955.1. GTDB lineage: Bacteria > Bacillota > Clostridia > Oscillospirales > Acutalibacteraceae > UBA1447. The sequence goes on from CAZMSM010000039.1 coordinate 10,692, forward strand.
GTATGGTTTTTTATTCTTTGCCGGCGTTGGAGAGGGGGTTTAAGTGATGTCCGTCGGTGTTGTTTTTGCGATTTCTTTTGACTTTTCTTCTTCCAGCACCTTCTCGCGCCTGCGTCTGATAAGGTCTGCTTCCATCTCTTCTTTGAACTTGCCATGGACGTTAAAAAACATATAGGTGATGGCGACCAGTAGTTTGGAAATGGCGGGGACGAGGGCGAAAATAAACCATATGCCTTTCAAAATGTGTAGGTCTGTTTGCGGAATTAGGTTGCCGTAACCATCCTTGAGTGGCTTAAAATCGATAAATTGATAGGCCATCCCTGCAATAAAGCCTTGCAGGCTGCCGTTGAGTTTACCAAACCAGTTGTTGGCGGCACTGACCAAGCCTTCATTGCGCACCCCGTGTTTCCACTCAATATAATCAAAGGTGTTGGCTGTCAAAACCCTACCGGCAACACCGTTGACGGAGTTTGGAAGTTGCATAATGGTTAGAGAAACGGCAAGATAGATGATATTTAAAGCCATTTTCTTTTTGCCGAAAGGATTGTAGCCTATCAGCCACATAGCGGCAAAGCAAAAAGCCCCCCAAAGATGACCGGCGATATAAACATTTCGCTCGCCAAAACGTTTGAGCAGTTTTGGTACAAACGGGGTGATGAAATATTTTGGTAGGCCCGTTAATAGGCTTGCCAAAAAGCCGTTGGCAAGTGAACCGGTATTATTGAGCCAAAAGAAGTTTTCCGACGAAGAGCGCAAATTACCCTGTAAACCGCCAAAAACAGAGGCGATAATCCCAACGAGAAAAGGTCTAGTGGAAACGGCGAATTTGACCGAATCCGTAATGCTTGCCTCCTTCATTTCCTCCCGTGAAGGCAAGGGGAAACGCTCGCGGGTGTTGAGAAATTTGTATATGGCGGCAATTGCGCCGAGCACAAAAAAGATGTAGGCATAGTTTCTGTAGATGTTCTGCATCTTAACGCCGGGATATAGGCGGGGGATATAGGTGACAACAATAGATAGAATCGACGGCAGCCAACCGCTGAAATAACCGAAAAACTGCTGAACAGTCATTAGAAAATTGCGCTCGTTTGGATTGGGCGTGATAAAGTAAATCATCAAGTTGCCGGCACTGCTGTAAGAACCGGCCAAACCGCCCAGGATACAGGTGATATATAGCTGTACCATAATTTCCGTCGGGGAGGCAATACCGGGCAGCAGTGTATAGCTCATGAAGGTGGAAATCATTGCCAATGGCAACATGACAACAAGGTAGGGACGGAAATGCCCCCAACGCGTTCTGGTGCGGTCAACAACAAAGCCGGATATGGGGTCATCCAGTGCATCGTATGCGCTGGTGAAAAGTGCCAATCGGGCATACTGCCCGCCGCTGATATTGAAAAAGTTCATCCAGAAAAACTGCATATTAACAACTTGGCTGCTACCCGCAAAAAAATCTGCCAGCAGATAGGCGACAATCTCTCGCGGCTTCAGATACTTTTTGTCGTGTTTTGACAGTTCTTCGAGTTCGGCCTCAATCTCTTCATCAACAACCAAGGCTTCTTCTGCTTTTGTGCTTTTATCCATTCGCTTTCCCCCCTGTGACAAGTTAATTTCCACCAGTATAACAAATACTTCTTTAGAATACCATAAAATTTTGTTTTTATTTATCTAAAAGGGAGGTCTTACGCATTGCCGCTTGCCAAAATCCCGAAAATTCTGGTTAAGAGCTCCAGTTGTTCGTCGCCCGGTAGCATGCTCACCGCAATGTGGGGTTTGACTGCCGAACGAACCTTGATTCTGCCGCGCAGTCTTTGTGCAAGGCGGTTGACCTTGTTCATATCCAAATCTTCTATGTATAGCAACAGTGTATCGGCCTTTTGACCGATTTCGTATACACCTTGTGCAATGGCGGAACTTCGCAGCAAGGCAACGCTGACAAGACCCTTGACGCTTGTGGGTGGTTGACCGAACCGGTCCTCCAGCTCGTCGAGCACATCATCGGCATCCTCTTTGTTGCGGATATCCGCTATGCGGCGGTACATGGCAAGTTTTTGCGGTACGCTTTGGATATATTTTTCGGGGATGTAGGCGTCTATCTGCAAGTCAATGAGGCATTCCTTTTCTTGGATGACGGGACTTTCGCCCTGTTGCTCGCCGACTGCTTGTGCGAGTAAACTGAGGTACATATCATAACCGACCGATTCAAGGTGCCCGTGTTGCTGAGCACCCAGAATGTTGCCGGCACCCCGTAATTCCAAGTCCCGCATTGCAATTTTAAAGCCGGAACCGAACTCCGTAAACTCGCGTATGGCACTTAAACGCCGCGTGGCGATTTCTGTGAGCTGTTTGCCCCTGACAAAGGTCAGGTATGCGCTCGCGCGGCGGGAGGAACGTCCGACTCGGCCTCTGATTTGGTGGAGTTGCGCGAGCCCCATACGCTCCGCGTCCTCAATAATGAGGGTGTTCACATTGGGGACATCCACGCCGGTTTCAATGATGGTGGTGCACACCAGTATATCAATCTCGCTTTCCAAAAGGCTACGCCAAGTGTCGCTGAGCTCGTCTTCGTTCATTTTACCGTGGGCTACTCGAATACGTGCATCGGGCAAAAACTCCTGAAGGCGTGACGCCGCTCTTTGAATGGTTTCAACACGATTGTGCAGATAATAGACTTGACCGCCGCGGCGCAGTTCGGATGTGACGGCTTGGGCGAGCACCTCCATGTCGTGTTCGATGACATAGGTTTGTACGGGGTGCCTGTCCTGCGGTGCTTCCTCCAGCACGGACATATCCCGAATGCCGGACATGGCCATGTTCAGCGTGCGGGGGATGGGGGTGGCGGTAAGCGTTAAAACGTCCACGGCAGGGAAAAGCTCCTTGAGCCTTTCTTTTTGCGCAACGCCGAAACGCTGCTCTTCGTCTATAACAATTAACCCTAAATCCTTAAACTTGATGTCTTTGGAAATAAGTCGGTGTGTGCCCACAACAATATCTACACTGCCACGCTTTAATGCCGTGACCGTTTTTGCAATTTGTTTGGGTGTGCGAAAGCGGGACAGCATGGCGCTTTCAATGGGGAACCCTTCAAATCTTTTTTTTATTGTTTGATAATGTTGCAAGGCTAAAATGGTGGTGGGTACGAGGATAGCACATTGCTTGCCGTCGGCTATACACTTGAAAGCGGCACGCAAGGCAACCTCTGTTTTGCCAAAGCCGACATCGCCGCAAAGCAGCCTATCCATGGGGTAGGGCTTTTCCATATCCTGTTTAATCTCATCAATGCAGCGCAGCTGATCCGGCGTTTCCTGAAACTCGAATCGTAGTTCAAAATCGTTTTGCATGTCAATATCCGGTGAAAACGCATAACCTTTGATAGCCTTGCGTTTGGCATAAAGAACAACCAGTTGCTCTGCCATATCTTTCACGGCCGCTTTTACGCGCGAGCGCGTTTTCTGCCATTCCTTGCCGCCTAATTTGTTGAGCTTGACAAGTTTATCATCGCTTCTTGGCCCGATGTATTTTGAAACTTGGTCCAGTTGTGTTACCGGTACATATAAAATATCGGCTTTATCATATTTGATTTTGATGTAATCCTTGACGGTTCCGCTGGCCTCCAGGGTGACAATGCCCTCATAAATGCCGATACCGTGTATGGTATGAACAATATAATCGCCCTTAATCAGCTCTTCCAGGGAGCTAAAGAAGGCGGCCTTCTTCTTTTCCTGCTTGCGGTGCGCCTGCTGTGTGCCGCCGGTTATGCGGCTACCGTAGGTGATGAGTTGGAACTTCTCTGCCGGGTACTCTATCCCTGCAGAAAGACCACCCGGTATGACGCAGACCCTTCCATTGGGAAAGCTTTCGGGCAAAGAGGGGTAAAAGATGTTCTGTATGCCTTCATTGGTTAAATCTAAACTCAACGCGCGTGCAGATTTTTCACTACCCGCCATAACGGCAAAGGTGAAGTCGCCTTTTTCGATAACGGGTCGGATATCCTCCAACAGGAGAGCCAGCGAGCCGTTCCAAAGCGGTAGCTGGCGTGCGTTGACGGTTATCAGTTCATGCACCGGTGTATCAAAGCTGCCCCTGGGCAGGTTGTCCAAATACAAGGTGGCGCTTTCTTCATATTTTCGCAGGAATTGCGTCCAGGGGAGTGTAAAGCGGTCGAGCCCCTTGCAAAGAACGCCTTCTTCAAAATAAGCCTTTACTTCCTCGTTGTGCAACTTTTCACAGGCCGCGGCCCGTTCTTTGACCGCAAAACTTTCACTGACAAAAAGTAGCGAATCGCCGGCATAATCAAAAAGAGAGCCGGGTTGCGGGTAAACCAGCGGCAGGTAACGGTCAAAGGAGGAAAGGCGCACGCCGGAGTTGAGGCGGTCAATGTCCGCCAAGAGGGAGGCCCTTGCCTTGACGGAGCCTTTGCCTTTGAGGGTGAGCATATGCTCTTCAATAAGCTGTGCAAAATCACTGTTTTCACCGCAAAGAATTTCATTTGCGGGTGTTATTTTTATTTGATCCAACCGTTCCAGACTGCGCTGGGATTCAATATCGAACGAAAAAATCGAATCGACGATATCGCCCCAAAATTCCAAACGGCACGGCAAAGCGGATGACGGTGGGAAAAAATCAAGGATACCCCCGCGCAGGGCAAATTGCCCCAACCCGTCGACTTGATCGGACCTTGCATAACCCGCATGCAACAACAGTGCGGTAAGTTCCGCCGGGGCAATGGTAGCGCCTTTCTTTACGGTGAGGCTGTTTGCTCGGAGTTGTGCAGTGGGTATGGTTAACTGCATAGCCGCTTCAACACAGCTCACGACAATATCCACCGTGCCTTCAAGCATATTGCCGAGCACACCCAGACGGCTATGTTCATACTCTCTGGATTGCCCTTCCGTAGAGCGAAAAGCAAAATCTTTGGCGGGGTAGAGCAGTGCATTTGCGCCCATTTCGGTAAGGTCGCGCACAAAGCGGGCCGCTTGTGCTTCGTCGGGCGTGATGACAAGCGCTTTTCGCGAAAAGTCCGTACAAAGCGCGGTGACAAAATTTACCTTATGGATATGAGAAAGCCCCAGCACACCCAACGGTAGCCGGTTTTTTTCTAAACTGAATGAAATGTTCCGATACTCGGAATTGTCGCTGAGGACCCGGGCAAAACAGGACATAAGCACCTCGTGTGAAAAGTATTTAGCGGTTGACTACAATCAAAGGATTTTTGCTTGCTTGAGCGCTTTGCGCAAAACAGCAACATTGCCGTGGTCAAAGCAGTGGCCTTTCATACCCAAGGCGGCGGCACCTTCAATGTTTTCCGGCATATCGTCAATAAAAAAGCACTCGGCCGGGTTGAGGTTAAAAGTGTTGAACAGGACCTTGTAAATTTCGGCTTCCGGCTTGAGCGTTAAATGTTCGGCGGATACAATAAAACCGTCAAAATAGGTGAAGGCCGGGATTCTGTTGCGGTAGGTATAAAAATTGAGCGGGGCGTTGGAAAGTAAATAGATGCCGTACCCGCTGTTCTTAATCTCCCGAACCAGCGGCAACATTTCATCAATAGGCAGCATTTCGTCTGCCCAGTTATTAAAAAGATGGCGTATAGATATGTGAAAACGAGCGGGCAGACGCTTACACGCCCGGTCCACCGCTTGCTCCACAGTCAAAGTGCCTCGGTCAAGCTCTACCCAATCGGGTCCCCAAAAGATTTCTTGGTGCAGCAAATCAATATCTTCTTTGTCGGTAAAGAGCTTTTTAACCGACCTTAAGGGATTAAAATCGACCAGTACGCCGCCCATGTCAAAAATCACATGTTTTATCACACTGCATCCTCCGTTTTTCGCTGTGTTTCATATTCTACTTCATTGTGCGGTCAAATTCAATGCAAAAGGTGTAAATTTGTACAGATTATTAACTTTTTTGCAGACGCTGCGCTTAATTGACAAAACCAACCTGTTTCTATATAATAGGCTGGTATTATAATTTTTTTCTTTGAAAAAAAGGATGGGATTGTGCAATGAGCTTTATCGAATTTGAATCTGTTTATAAGCGTTATCAAATGGGCGAAGTCGTCATTCCGGCAGCAGACGGCGTAACCTTTCAGGTTGAGCAAGGGGAGTTCTGTGTGGTCACGGGCCCAAGCGGCGCGGGCAAAACCACGGTGCTGAACATTTTAGGCGGCATGGACGACAGTGATGACGGTAAAATAAGGGTTGCAGGCGATTTGGTAAGCGATTATGATCGCAAACGACTTATTGAATACCGCCGTTTTGAAGTCGGTTTTGTTTTTCAGTTTTACAATTTGGTGCAAAACCTTACGGCGCTTGAAAACGTAGAACTGGCAACACAAATCAGTAAAAAACCGCTGGATGCTCGAAAGGTACTTGAACGAGTCGGCCTGGGGGATAGAATCAATAACTTCCCGTCCCAGCTTTCCGGTGGCGAGCAGCAGCGTGTGTCTATTGCGCGTGCGCTTGCGAAAAACCCAAAACTGTTGCTTTGTGATGAGCCGACGGGCGCCTTGGACTATAACACCGGTAAACAAATTCTCAAATTGTTGCAGGATACGAGCCACGAAACGGGTATGACGATAATCGTTATCACACACAACCAGGCGGTGACCCCCATGGCTGATCGTATTATAACAATGCGAAGCGGCAAGGTGCATAGAATTGCCATAAATGATGACCCGATGCCTGTCGAAAGGATTGAATGGTAACATGAGCAAAGCCCTGTTAAAAGACATATTCCGTTCGATAGCCAGGACAAAGGCACGCTTTATCTCCATTATCGCGATAGTCGCGTTGGGCATAAGCGTCTTTGCCGGCATTAAAGCGACAGCTCCGGACCTCAAAGATACTGCTTCCAAGTACTTTTTGGACAACAACTTGATGGATATTAACGTGATCTCCACCATAGGGCTGACCGATACGGATATTTATGAAATCAGTCAGCTCAGCGGTGTTGAAGCGGTTATGCCGTCTAAATTTGCTGACACGCTTATTGAAATTGAGGGTAAAAAAGTTCTGGATGTCGAAGGTGCCCAGTTCAGTTGCCGTGCAATGAGCCTGGATTTGGAGATGGTTAAAGCACAGCAAGAGGGTGTAAACGATGCGGCCTTTATGAACCGTGTCAATTTGATGGAAGGTTCCTACCCCACCAAAGCCGGCGAATGTTTAATAGACAGCTCTGCCATAACCTCGTCCCACCCTTTCAAACTCGGCGATGTGCTGACCCTGACCGGGGACCGCGAAAATCTTTCCAACAAACTGAAAACAACACAGTTTAAGGTGGTTGGGATTGTGCAGACGCCGCTGTATATTTCCGTTGAGCGCGGCAACACGCTTGTCGGTAGCGGTAAGCTTGGGAATTACATCTATATCCCACAAGAAAACTTTATTATGGACTACCACACCAATGTGTTTATCAGTGTTTCCGGCGCTTTCGGCTATCAAACATTTTCCGAAGAGTACAGGCAGTTTGTCGCGCCCGTCATAGGTTCAATCAAAGCATTGGCGAAAGACAGAGTACCCAACAGGGCCTTGTCGCTCAGAGCCGAATATGCACCTAAAGTGTTAAACGGCGAGGCAGAACTTGCGGCGAAAGAGCTGGAGTTTGAACAAAAGCTTGCCGAGGGTCGCGAACAGGTTGAACAGATAAAATATTATGCCGAAAACGGCGAGGCGGAATTGGCAGCGAAGAAGGCAGAATATGAAAATTCCTTGTCCGCCGCGCAAAAAGAACTATTTTCGGGAACAAGCAAATATAACGCAGGTGTGGCAGAGTACAATAAAAAACTCAACGAATACAATGCCGCCAAGGCAATGGCGGACAAACATCCCAACGCACGCCAAGAGTACGAAGATGCCGTTGCCGCCCTTGCCCAGGCTGACAAAAAAATACAAGACAACCAAAAGGCACTTGATTCCGCTAAAAAAGCCTTGGACGAAGTGAAAACGCTTCAAGACCCCAACTCATTGGCCAGCTTAATCTTGTTGTATTTAAGCAGCGATGTGGATCCCGAAATAATTGCTTTGCTTCAAAAAACACAGGTTGAAGATTTGCCGGTCGTTGTCGCCGCGATGCAAACGTTGTTAAATGCGAGCGAGGTACAGCTGAATTCAGCCAAGCGTGAATATGCGGCAAAAAAGGTGCTTTTAGATGCCGCCGGCGAAGACATAAAAAAGCTGGACGAACTGGACGCAGCTTATGTAAAACTCAAAGAGGCCGAGTCAAAGATTAGCTCCGGCTCTTCACAAATTGCAGTGGGCGAGTTAACGCTTAGCATGAAGCAAATGGAGCTTAAATATGAGTTGGCCTTGGCAGAAGCAGAACTGGCAAAGGCAAAAGAGAAAGCGGCGACCATTGACGCAGATGCGGCAAAGATGGAAGCCGATGCCAGGCAAGAACTGCAAAGTGCCAAATATGATTTGACTGCGGCGAAAGAGCTTCTTGCATCGCTTGATACCGCACAATGGATTGTAAGCGACAGAGATGCCTTGCCCGGTCATGTGGAATATGACCAGTCGGCCGACAATATGACGGCTTTTTCGGCCGTTTTCCCTGTTTTCTTTTTCTTTATAGCGGCGGTTGTGAGTTTGACTACCATGACCAGAATGGTGGAGGAAGAACGCATTCAACTGGGCACACTCAAGGCTTTGGGCTACACAGGAACAGCCATTGCCACGAAGTACTTGATTTACGCGGTGCTTGCAAGCCTTATCGGTTCGGCAATTGGGTTGAGCATTGGGTTCGTACTGTTCCCCAAGGCGATTTATAATGCTTATTCCATTATGTTTACGACGCCGGACATTATCTTGTCATTCCGCCTAAAATATGCGATTTTGGGTACAGTGATTGTGGTATTGGCGGTTGCTTTGGCAACACTGCTTGCCTGCCGTAAAGAGCTTACAACATGCCCCGCACAGCTCATGCGCCCCAAAGCGCCCAAAAAGGGCAAGCGTGTACTGCTTGAACGGGTAGGATTTATTTGGAAAAGGCTTAGCTTTAGCTCCAAAGTTACCATACGCAACCTCTTTCGCAATAAAAAACGATTTGCTACGACACTTATCGGCATTGCCGGTTGTACGGCTTTACTGTTAACCGGGCTTGGCCTAAAGGATTCCATCGGTGCTATCAGCAAAAATCAGTTCGGCGTGGATGGCGTTGCCATGTATGACACGCAGATTGTGCTTCGAGACGAACAAGAAAGCGGCAGAAGCGGTGCAGAAGTTTTGGCTGACATTCAAAAGGATACGCGCATACAAAGTGCCATGCTTACTTATATGAAGTCGCTCAGCGGCACTTCGGCGCGTGCGCAAGATGTTGTGTTGCCGGTTAGCATCGTCGTACCCAGTGAAAAAGAGCTGCTTTCGAGCTTCCTCAAAATGCAAAACCGTGTAACGGGCGAAAATTATGAACTGGACGACGAGGGTGTTTTAGTAACCGAAAAATTTGCCGCCAAAACAAAAACAAAAGCCGGCGATAGCATCCTTATCAAACTCAATGACGACACAAGTGTGGAGCTGAAAGTTGCCGGCGTGGTGGAAAATTATGCCTTCCACTACGTATATATTTCCGAAGCACTATACAAGGCGACTTTTGAGGAGTCACCGACGTATAATTTTGTTACCGCGAAGCTCAGTGAGAATATAAAAAATATGGAAAAAACAAACAGGGACGCTCAAAAAACCACCTTAGCATCGGATTTGATGAAACGCAGCGATGTCAGCGTTGTTGTTTATACCGAACAGGCAAGCAAGACGTTCGACAATCTTATCAAGGGTCTGGATACACTTATTCTGATTTTCATCGTTTGTGCCGGTGCTCTCGGCTTCCTTGTGCTGTATAATCTTTCGAACATCAACATCAACGAACGCCTCAGGGAGTTGGCTACCATCAAGGTGTTGGGCTTTTATGACAGGGAGGTATCCTCCTATATCTACAGGGAAAACATTTTGCTGGTTCTTCTGGGCACAGGGCTTGGTGTTTTGCTCGGCATTCCCTTGCACAGATTTGTTATCAACGTAGCGGAGGTCAATATCGTTATGTTTGGGCGTAGCATTGAACCTTTGAGTATGGTTATCGCAGCGGCTGTAACGGTTTTGTTTTCAATCATTGTCATTATCATCATGCACTATAAACTCAAAAAAATCAGCATGGT
>CAZMSM010000040.1:0-20626 GCA_964568955.1 uncultured Eubacteriales bacterium
ATGAAGAATGACGGCCGCTACCTTTATACCGTTTCAAACGGTATGGAAGTTAACATTTACAGTTTGTTGCCGGCGGATAATATGAAGTTGGCTTCAACGATTCAATTCGGCCCCGGTCCGGACCAAAATGAATATGTCAACAGCCTTTTTGTCAAAGACGATTTGCTGGTGGTGTTCAGTCAGGTCAATCAATACACAGCATATGAACAGACGACCACCAAGCAAGCTCAAACGCAGTCGGGCGAAAGAGTAAGCGTTCCTACTCCCGGTGAAGACGGCAACGAGGGTCAAGAAAGCCCCGGCGGTAGCGAAGGGGCAGACAGTGTTGAACCCACAATGGCTCAGGAAGCCCCCGATGCGCAGATTGATATCGCACCGGCGCCCGATTATTACCGTGGTTATCTTAGTGACAGCAGTATCAGCGTTTGCACGGTTTATGACATCAGTAACAGACAGGCACCAAAAGAGATAAAGCGGTTTTCGCAAGACGGAAGTTTTATTTCCGCAAGGCTTATTGGCAGTGAGCTTTATGTGCTGAGTTCCTATGCGGTCAGTTTATACACGGATGCAAAGTTGGACGATATCTGCATCCCCATGGTTGGTGTGGACGGGGAAAGTCAACGTATCCCCGTGAGGGACATCAGCATTACAGAAAACCCCGAACCGAGCTATCTGGTAGTTTGCGGCATCAAGCTTGACGATTTAAAGGCCGCACCGGACAAAAAAGCCGTGCTCGGCGGCGGGGCGGAAGCCTATTGTACGCCCGACAGCCTCTTTGCCTCAAGGACCGTATACAGCTCTTCCGGACTGATAAATGACACTGATTATTTTACCGAGATTTACCGCTTCGCTATTGGCGGAGGCAAGGTTGAGTATAAAAATTCGGGCAAGGTGGCCGGTCACGTTCTCAACCAGTTTTCCATGGACGAACACAAGGGCTATTTTAGGATTGCCACAACACAAGGCGACTGGCAAAAAACCAGTAGCAATGTGTTTGTGCTCAACAAGGAGCTTGAGATTGTCGGTAAGGTGGAAAACATTGCCCCAAAGGAACGAATTTTTGCGGTGCGTTTTATGGGAGATGCCGGTTATGTGGTGACCTTTGAGCAAACAGATCCGTTGTTTGTGATTGATTTGGCGGACCCCAAGGCACCCAAAATCACAGGCGAGCTAAAAATACCCGGTTTTTCAACATACCTGCACCCGGTTACGGATAACCTGCTTTTTGGTATTGGGCAAAACGGTGACGAAAACGGAACGCTCCCCGGCATCAAGCTTTCGCTGTTTGATGTAAGCGACCCGGCCAGCCCCAAAGAAGTCGATAAGCTGATTATCCAAGGCAACAGTTCGACCCAGGCGATGAACAACCACAAAGCATTTATGGTTTACCCGGAAAAGGCGATTTTCGGCATACCGGTCTTGCGCTACAACACCTATGTTTATTACGACGGGAACCCGGCAACGGACAATTCGGCGACCAACAACTTTTCAAGCAGTGGGGCGGAATACATGGTTTCTTCCTTTGAAACCTTCACCGTCCAAGACAGCAAAATTGTCCCTGTGATGAGTTATAGGGAAAACATTGGCCGACTTGATAACAACTATAATTTCAGTGGAATGAGCAGAGGCACCTATGTGAACGACACGATTTACACCCTCTCCGCCATGGCCCTGACCTCTTTTGACATGGCAAGCGGCAAGATACTCGGGGCGCTTAAAGTGACACCGCCGGCTAATTACCACGACGACTACTACTATGGTGCCCGCGAGCCTTTTATGGCTGATTAACCGACAGAACAACAGGCATAACGCCTAACTTAATTAATAGAAGGAGAACAATCATGAAAAGAATCATAGCGTTTTTTATGTCACTTATCTTGTTTTTTGCAGGGCTTTTCTCCGCTTGTGATGTCGCAGGCACAAAGTGGTCACTCAGCGACTGGTCGGCGACCATTGCCGGCCCGGGAGATTATTCTGTAACGTTGGAGTTTGATAAAAGAACATTTTCGGGGCGCTCTGCCGTCAATTCTTACGGCGGTGATTATATCACTTTACCCGGGGACAAGATTAAAATCAGCGGGATTTTCCAAACAGAGATGGCCGGCCCACCCGAGGCCATGCAGGCGGAAAGCACTTACTTTGACTTGCTCGGCAAGGTCGAAAAATATACAATAAAGGACGATACGCTCACCCTGCTGGACAAAAACGGTGACGAACTGCTGACCTTTGAAAAAATGTCATAATTCGGATGCATGACAGCTCCAATAAACAGCGAAAAGACGTGTTTTGTAAGAAACACGTCTTTTAATTTATTGAGGAATTTTTGCGGCATAAGCTTCGGCTTGATTTTATCAATGTAGCTATGCAATAACATACGAAATATGTTATAATTGCCGTAGACAAACAACTTATCCATGCGCATATGTGCCATGGTATTGATATTGTGAAAGGATGTCGCTTAAATGAAAAAGAATATGCAGTATTGGGAGGACCCCCACATGATTGGCGAGAACAAAGAGGATGCCCATAACCTTGCCTTGCCATACGACAATTTTGACACGGCTGCTGCAGGTGGCGAAAGTCCTTATAAAAAGAGTTTGAACGGCGTGTGGAAGTTTTATTGGCAAATGGGGTTGGAGACAATGCGGTCCGACTACCGCTTAGCGGATTTTGACGACCGCACATGGGACAATGCCGATGTGCCATCCGTTTGGCAGCTCAACGGTTACGGCAAACCGGTTTATTTGTGCAACTCCTACCCGAGCGTGGTTTCGTCAAGAAAAAGCAAAATTCCGACCATCAATCAAAAGCAAAACGAACTCGGCGTTTACCGCCGTAGCTTTACGGTGCCCGGTAACTGGGACGCCAGAGAGGTATTTTTGCACTTTGGTGCAGTGAAAGCGGGCTTTTTTGTTTACCTCAACGGTGAAAAAGTCGGTTATTCGCAAGGGTCCATGACCCCTGCCGAGTTCAGAATTACCGATTTTTTAAAAGCCGGCGAAAATCAAATAACACTTGAAGTATTTCGTTATACGGACGGGACCTATCTTGAAGACCAAGACATGTGGTTCCTTTCCGGCGTTTACCGCGAGGTCTACATTTATGCGGAAAAGAAGCTTTGTATCAAAGACTTTTTCGCAAAGGCAACGCTTGACGAAAAATATACCGATGGCTTGCTTGACCTCGAGCTAACCCTGCACAATTACAGCGAAAACCCGGAAGATGTTGAGGTTGAAGCGTGGCTAGTTGACGACGACAAACAGACACTCATGAACACCGTTGAAAGCAAGGCGGCACCGGGGCAAAGCAAGCTAGAAGTCAAGCACGTTGTCGAAAATGTTCGGCAATGGTCGGCGGAAGCGCCGAACTTATATAAACTTGTTCTCGTGCTCAAACAAGGCGACAAAATGCTCTCTTTTAAGAGTGTTCGAATCGGTTTTAAACTGGTTGAAATTAAAGGTAACGTGTTGATGGTAAACGGGCGCCGCTTAATCATCAAAGGCGTTAATCGCCACGACTGGGACCCGGACCATGCTTGGGCAGTGCCGCGCGAGCGCTATTATCAAGATTTGTATTTGATGAAAAACGCCAATATTAATGCCGTGCGCACGAGCCATTACCCGGATGACTTGCTGTTTTATGACATATGTGACGAAATCGGTTTGTATGTAATGGATGAATGCGACATGGAAACCCACGGTGTCCGTCGTAAAAATGTACCGGGCGATAATCCTTGCTGGAAAGACGCGGTGGTGGATAGAATGCAAAGAATGGTTCTGCGCGACCGTAGCCGCGCGAGCGTGTGCTTTTGGTCGCTCGGCAACGAAGCCGGTGACGGGGAGAACTTTTTGCACATGCAAAAGGCGGCCCGTGCGCTGGACAACACCCGCCCGATTCATTACGAAGGCTATTATGACCTGACAAACTCCGATTTCATCAGCAGAATGTACCCGCTGAGATCAGTTGTGAAGAAGTTGCGCAACCAAGAGGCCCTTAAAGAAAACATTATCGACAGTGTCGCGAACGCCCTCGCGGCGGATAACAAGCCCGTCCCTGCGGAAATGTATAAGACAAAGCCTGTCATTTTCTGTGAATACGCGCATGCCATGCAAAACAGTTTGGGCAATTTTCAAGAGTATATGGATGATTTTGAAAAGTATGAGCATATGTGCGGCGGTTTCATTTGGGACTATGTGGACCAAGCCATCCGAGTTTATGAGGATGGGGTTGAAAAGTGGCTCTACGGCGGTGATTTTGACGAGGGCAGAACCAACTATTATTTCTGCGCCAACGGCATCATCGGGGCGGATAGGCAGCCGCACCCCTCCTACTATGAAGTGAAAAAGGTATATGCCAACCTCAAGGTGAATGCAGTTGATTTACCGCGGGGCCTTGTGAGTGTCCAAAACAAAAACCTGTTTATTTCACTTGATGACTACCAGCTGAAATGGACGGTGACCGTTGACGGCACAGTGGTTCAAGAGGGCATGGTGGACAGCCTCAAGGTTGCCCCTCTATCCGCTGAAGAAATAACTTTGCCGTATGATTTAGAAACATTGCCGGCGGGCGAGGCACTGCTGAGTGTTTCCTTTATAACAAAGACAGATAAACCATGGGCACAGGCCGGTTATGAACAAACCTTTGACCAGTTTATATTAGAAAACCAACCGACGGCGCAAAAACTTCAGGCCCAAGGTAAGATTGAGTTTACGAAAAGCGGGCATACGGTTCGCTTGACCGGCAGAGGCTTTGCCGCAAAAATAAAAGGAGGCTCATTGGTTTCCCTCGAGTATGCGGGGCAAGAAATGCTCGATAGCGCACAGCCGATGACACCCAACTTCTTCAGACCCCTTACGGACAACGATAGGGGGTACCTCAACTTCGTGCCCAAGATTGTAAGAATTCATCCGCTCTACCAATGGGACAGAACAAGCAGGCAAATTAAAGCCGTGAGTGTTCGGGCCAAAAGGCTCGCCGACGGGCAAGTGGAAGTCAGCGTCAAGTGGTTTGCACCCTTTGCGAGCGGTGTTCGTACCGTTTATCTCTTTGATGCGGTCGGTCGCGTAAGCGTCAAACACTGCGCAGCCGGTATTTTTTTACCGCTGTTAAAAGTAGGTTTGAGGACGGGCATTGACTCGCAACTGAGTAACGCAAAGTTTTATGGAAGAGGACCGCACGAAACCTATTGTGACCGCAAGACAGGTGGGAAAATAGCCGTTCACCAAATGAAAGTCGCCGAGCTTGAGCACAGATATATGCGCCCGCAGGAAAATGGTAATCGCACCGATGTGCGTAGCCTGCAACTGACGGGGGAAAACGGCAAGGGTATTACCATCAAAGCGCCGGCGGGCAAGCAGTTTAACTTTAGTGCGGGCTACTACTCGCAGGAAAAGCTTGAGGCGGCCAAGCATCTTTATGAATTGAAAGCCGACCAACATATCACTTTGAACCTTGACGCCGCACAAAGGGGCGTCGGTGGGGATTTACCCGGCAACACCATGTTACACCCGCCCTATAAAATGGGCTCCTTCAAAAAGTACTGTTTTGAATTTACCATTTCGCCCAAAGAATAAATAGCCCAAAAACTCTACCGAAAGACAACGTCGGCGTGCGGAGGAAGCTTGCTTTATGAACGCAGTGGTTTTTGATATACAGCGGTTTTCCATCGACGATGGGCCGGGCATTCGAACTGTCATTTTCTTTAAGGGCTGTAATATGCGGTGCAACTGGTGTCATAACCCTGAATCCCTGCACCCCTATGCCGAAATTATGTTTTTTGCGCAAAAGTGTATCGCTTGCGGCAAGTGCTTTGAGGCATGCGAAAAAAACTGCCACTTTCTTTCGGGCGGAAAACACTTTTTTGACAGAAGCCTTTGCGACAATTGTGGCCGCTGTGCCGCTGTTTGTTATGCAGACGCGCTTACCGTTGCGGGAAAGAGCATGACGGTTAGTGAAGTCGCTGCCGAAATAAAAAAAGATGATTTGTTCTATCAAAACTCCGGCGGCGGTGTCACTTTTTCGGGGGGAGAACCGCTTTTGCAAGCGGATTTTTTGCGAGAGTTGCTCGTGGAATGTCAAAAAGCGGGTATCCATTGCGCGGTGGAAACGGCAGGCAATGTGCCCTGGGCAGCGTTTGAAAAAATTCTGCCCTTCACAGACCTATTTCTGTACGACATCAAAGTTGTTGATGAAACCCTTCACAAAAAAGTCACCGGCAACGACAATCGGCGCATCATTAACAACCTAAAAAAGCTTGCAAAAACCGGAGTGGAAGTTTGGCTAAGAACGCCTTTGATTCCGGGTATTAACGACACACCGGCACAAAGCGAGCGTGTCACAGAATTACTCGCTTGCCTTGATAGCATTCGGACACATGTCGTTTTGCCCTACCACAACCTTGGCGAAGGCAAGTACGAAAGCCTTGGGTTGCCAAAGCCTGTTCTTTGAACAATCTCAAAAAAATGCGTTCAATCGTGAATAAAATCTGCAAACAAAACAAGAAACAACGCCCCGACCTGATGGTCGGGGCGTTGCCGTTCGAAAGGATTAGTTGACTGTTATATCGAATGCTTGAATTGCGTCATACTTACCAAACGATGCCGAGCTCTTTACGAGTACGGATATGGTGTAGTCGCCTGCTTTTCTCGGTATCCATACGCACTGCTGATTGACAGAATAATTCTGAAGTGTTGTCGTTCCCATCGCAGAGTCATGGACATAGAACTTGTAAAGCAAGGCTTGGCCGTTTGTGCTTGTGGCCGAGGCTCTGATGGCGATTGGTGTTCTAGCCGTCGCATCGCTGTTGAGCTGTGCTTGGTTAATGCTTATGTTGCTTACCTGTGCTTTTTTATTATCAGGGTCTGGGTCTGTGACAGTTGTATCAACATTGCTCAACGCTTCGTAGGAGCCTGCATTTGTGCCTTTTGCTCTGACTTGTATGGTGTAGTCGCCCACTCTCGCGGGGGTCCAAGTCAAGGTGTTGCTCAGGCTCCAATCCTTTACAAGTACCCACCCTTTTGCGTCGTATCTCCAGAAGGAGTACTGTACGGATGTATCACCGATATTGATGATGTTCGCCGATGCGGTAAATGTTACCGCTGTACCTGTCGGGACATTTGCAAGCGGCCTATTTGCAGCGAGGGTGACCTTCGATGATGGTGGGTCGACAGGTCCCGGTGCTAACTTCCACTGTGCCGTGTAGGTTGTGGGGAGAGCGGGGACGGTGGCCGGTAAAGCCGGTACCCAGCCATCGAGTACATAGCCGTCTCGTGTAACGCTTGGGGCGGTCATCGGTCGACCGGGGATTTGAAGATTTGCCGTATCGCCTGTGCCGCCGTTTGCGTTAAAGGTGATGGTGATAGCCGCCGGAAGGTCGTTGATATTGATCCACTGTGCCGTGTATGTTGTGGCAACTTCCGGAACGGTGGCCGGTAAGGGCGGGTTCCAACCGTTGAATACGAAGCCTGCTCGCGTAAGGGTTGGGGCAGTTATCGGTTTGCCGGGGATTTGATTACCCGCCGTGCCGCCTTGGCCGCCGTTTGCGTTAAAGGTGATGGTGACAGGGTCCGGATCAGGGTCAGGGATGACGACCGGAGCGGTTCGAGCAATCTCGATTGTTCTGACATAGGCGTCATCATAAGCATTGCCTATGAGTGTTACACCCGTCCGGTTTACAAAACCAAACACTTGGTAGATACCGGGCTGTGCAACGGTGTATTCAATGTTCCCTGCGGTTTGAATCAACCCTGAGGTAACGATAGGGGGCTTGCCCGATTCGCCTATTCTATACCAGAAGGAGCCGTTCATGAAGGCCGGGTTAATCTTAATCGTTTTGCCTGTTGCCGTGAGTTCCATGCTGTTTATCGTACCGTAATTGATCCCTTCGGTTGAAGAGTAAAGCTGGAACTGCACTTCTTGCGTGTCACTCGTTGAGCTGTTTTGAGCCTTTAATATTACCGTGTACGTTCCGGTACTCAGGTCCGATATGTCCCAATTGAACCTGTTTGTGTTGGGGATAAGCACCGGTGGGTCAACGGGCTGCGTAACGGTAGAACCTTTGATGGTTGAGCTTGCCGTTGCCGAATAGGTTACGCCGGTGTCCTTGTTACAAATGACGGACATCAATACATTGGCACCGTCTTTGATTTCTTTAATTTCCGTTTCCTTTGCATATACGCCGTCAACAAGAACCTTTGTAATAACAACTTCACCAACATCTAAGGGGGTGTAGGCATCTCTTACCTCGCGCAGGAAGTTGTAGCCCGCGTCAGCCACTCGGACTGCAATTGTGTAGTTTTTATCGGGGGAATCAAATTCGTCGATGATGAAATTGATGCTACCGTCAGGCTGCTCAATTCCTGCGCTACCCGGCATGTAAGACTGTGATAAAATCCATTGGTCGGTCTTTACATCTGCCACACCGTCAAGCAGGGTGTCGCTTTTAACGCTTTGATTGCTCCATATTTGGTATTGCGTGTCCGCAGTCCAACTTTTTATGTTGACAATCATTTCGCCCACGCCTTTTGTAACGGTGACTTCCGTACCGGTTTGTATCCATTGTGCCGTGTATGTTGTGTCCTCACCGGGGACATTGACCGGTAAAGCCGGGAGCCAGCCTGCGAGCAAGTAGCCTTCTCGCATAACCGCCGGTGCTGTCAGCGGTGTGCCGGCCACCATGGATGTCGGCCCCGCGCCACCTGTGCCGCCGTTGGCATCAAAGGTAATCATAAAATTACCCGAAGCCGACCACTTGGCATACAAAGTAACATCGCCAAGGACTGTGTAGGGTGCTTCAACCTTATTGATTAGTCCGGCCTCGGCATACCATCCATCAAAGTTGTAATTGGTTCTGGTTGGGATGGGTAGCGTCGCTTGCACATGACCGTAAGGACGTGTCCAACTTGATGTCCCGTTGCCGCCATTAAGTTCAAAGGTAATGGTGTAAGTTTTGATGGCCCACTGTGCCGTCAGGGTTGCGGTTGAACCGAGTGTAGGCCCAAAGGTGTAGGTTTTTGTCGCCGCATTAAAGGAGCCTTGCCCGGTACCTAATGACCAACCGGTAAAATTGTACCCTGTTCTTGTCGGGTCGGCAATTGTTTTGGTTGTGTTATAGTTTTGCGTATAATTTTGAGGTGTTGTAAAAATTTCCCACGTGCCGCCGTTTGGATTAACGGTCAGTTGGTGGTCGTTGAGTGTCCATTTTGCCGTGCATGTCAAGTCGTATGACGGCATAAATGCGGGCACGTCCGGTAGCCAACCTGCAAAGGTATAGCCTTCCTTGGTCGGTGCGGTCGGTGCCGTTACGGCGGTGTTGTAGTCTTGCGTGATACCTGCAACAGATGTGCCGCCGTCGGAATCAAAACTGATGGTATATTCGTTAATGTCCCATTGTGCAACGCACGCGGTATCCGTTGCGGGCATCGTTTCCGGTACGGCCGGCAACCATTTGTTAAAGGTGTAGCCTTCTTTACTCGGATTGCCCGGTGGTGTTATTGCAGAGCCATAATACTGTGTGATAGTGGCAACAGCTGAGCCGCCGGTAGTATTGAAAGTGATTTCAAACTGTTTAAGCGCCCAAACCGCATAGAAGGTAACGATATCGTTTGAGGTCGCCGTCAGGTTTAAAACAGATTGCGCGTTGGTATACAGGACACCACCGCCCGGCGTTGTTGACCAGCCTGAAAAATCATGCCCAATTTTTGAAAAGTTGTTCGATGTAAGATTGGATGTGACACCATAGGTGTGCTGGGACGCGGCAGTGGTTCCCGTGCCGCCACTCGGGTTGTAGTTAACAGTATAGGTGTTCGCTGTCCACTTTGCATGGAAAGTCACATCCGATGCACCAAGCGTGTAGGGCCAGTTGACCGGGGTGGTGAGCCCTGCATTCGTATACCAACCGCTGAAGGTGTGACCCAACTTGGTCGGGTTGATAGCAGGGGCCGCAACCTGGGTGCCGACATCTTGCGTTACCGGTGGAACATAGCTACCGCCGTTTGCGTTAAAGCTTACGGTTTGTTGAGGGACAGCAAGCGTCACACTGCCGTTTACAATCGTGGAGGAAAGAAGATTGGCATCTTTATCATGCAGGGGCCCGTGCGTTAGTGTCAGCGGCGTGGAGCCTGTCCATCCTTCTTTGATGGTGAATATAACATCCATCATGGAACCGGCTGCAGTCAACCCGTTCATAGCGATAAAGGAATGCCTAATCAGGGGAGGTTTTGTTCCGTTTATTGCAGAGTTCATATTAGGGCCTGAAGCTGCACTTCCCAAATCAGCTGACTTAAATGTCAGTTTTGTGCTGTCATAGGTCAGTATAAAGTCTACCGCCGCCAAGCCCGAATTACCGCTAATGTTCAGCGATACGGCAACGTCGGTGCCTGCGGTGCCGCTTGCACTTGTGACAGTGAACACGATTGGGTCATATGCAAAAGTGATTATTGGAGATGCCACTGTCAGCACAAGCAGTATCACTGCCAAAAAGTATCCTGTCGTTTTCACAATGTTTTTTCTTGTATTCATAAATATCCCCCTCGTTTTGTTTCCCCCGCTGAAGCGATGAGAAATAAGTTTGCTTGCTGTGAAGTTTTTACCGGGCAATTAACGCCTGAATGCGCTTGCTCGTATTAAAATGAAGTTATCAAACCTGCGGAGTACTGCAAAATTCTAAGGGAGTCAAACGCGGTTATCGTACCGGAATTGTTTATGTCGCCTGCCAGCGTTTGATTGCTGTCAAGGGTAATCATTTCGGCAGAGTTCTGAAGTGCTAACAAAGCATCAAAAGCTTTTGCCTGCCTATCGCCGGTCAAATCGCCATTAATAATGATTGTGTACGAGCGGATAAGTTCTTCGCCGCTCATCAAATCAACGACCGTTCCCGTACCTTGGCCGTTCGGGGTGTTGTTGAATACCAGTGTAGCACCCGGTGTGGCCTGTACAAGTACGTCGAGGGGGCTCGTATTGGTATCAAGCCCGGAAATATAGAAGTTAACATTGTCGATGTCGAAGCCTGTCTCAGGCGGAACGTCTACAAAAATCTGTGTCGTCTTTTTCCAGGCTTCTAAGAGTCTATCCCTCGCCTCGTTTACCTTGGTCTGGCGCAAAGTCGTGCTGCTGTCTGCGTTGACAAGCGTAGCAAAGTCATAGGCGCGTTCGAATCTGTCCCACATGTCGGCAGAGCAACCGTGTTCGAGTGGCATATCGGCTGCTACCAAAGCGACGGCTTCGTTTAGGCGGGCCTTGACCGCGGGTGCATGAACCAGCCGCTGGGCATACAGGTTGAGCCTGTTTAGCGCGTATGCGACGGAAACGGCGCTAATAGGGTTGATCGCCTCAACTGCGGCTGCGTAATCAATAACCCATTGAGCATGAGCCACATCAAAGGCTTCTTCCTCTTCGGGAGTCAGGGGAGGACTTATGCGGCGAACCGGTTCTTGGGGTAGCTGCTGGGACCAATAGATTCCGCTGGCGTTGTCTCTTTCGTCCCTGTACCTGCCGTAAGTGTAGCCAACGTAGTCTTCCTTGCCCATATAGTTATAATTCGGGTCATCGTATTCGTAGTTAAGTTTCATGCCGGGGTTTTCCGGGTCATCATAGTCGTTGGGCGGTGCAATTTGGTCCATCGCAGTTATAAGCGATCCCACGCCGGCTGAAACTACGGTGGCCTCAAGGGCTTCAATAGCGACTTTGAGGTTTGTTGCCGCAGTTTCAAAGTGAGCGGCATGCGTTGTCATAAAGGAAGAGGCTACCCTCGGTCGGTAAACAATTGCAACTGCGTCTTTAATAGCATCAATGTAATTGTTAAAAGCAGTTGAACTTGAGTAATCGTTCGGGTTGCGGTTGGCTTCGATTGCTCTCTCCAGAAGGGAGGGAAGATCGTAATCCGTATACAGTACAACGCTATGCGTAAAGTTAAAGGTTACTTTTGTGTACCAAAGCTGTGTCTCGGTTGCGTAGTAGGAATAAGACGAGTTGTACAAGCCGTCCGCCGGCCTTGTCGCTGATGCATTTACTGAAAAATATGGAATATTCCATGCTTTGCTATCTGTTGTTGAGATGTTGCTGAAAGGAGCCAGCGTGATTCCGTTTGAAACAAGTGTGCCATGAACGGCACATGTTTTGCGGGAAACGGTAGCGTCTCTACCGTGCAATGCTCCGCTTTTCTCTTTTCTGCTAAGCCTTGCAAGGGAACTCTTCAAACTTTGCATGGTTGCGTTTTTCTTAGCCGAGTACTGCGCGGTGTCTGTTTGCCATTGTTCATAGGCAATGTCGTAGGCTGCAATTTCCGCCTCGCTAGCGCCCGGCGGGAGCTCTTCCGGAGCCTCCGGCTCAGCGGGGCCGTTTAAGTAGGTGCTGTTGTAGTTTATTACATGGTAGTTGTTGCTTTCGGGTTGTAAAGTTGTCCAAGTGTCGCCATCGTCGGCGGTCTGCGAAATATAGGAAAATGCTCTTTGCGAAAGTGGTGTGGGGGTTAGTACCGTGCCGTCTTCCGTTAAAACATTGTAGGTTAGGGTAATCATCAGCTGTTGGTTAGCGGTAAAGGTGCCGCCAAGGGTGCAAGTGACAGCGTCCCCACCGTTGATGACGGTGCCCGCAAGATTGCTGACCGTTATCGCGGGAATGCTTGAAGCGACCGAAACAATTTTGATTTTGTAGAGGTTGTCCTGCACAAAACTGTTGTTTTTGTCCGTTGCACCGGTATTGATACCCGTGGAGTCGTTACGGATAGAGAATGAGACCGACCCGCTGACAACTTCCGGTAACTGGATGTCAGGGTCTTGATATTCCTGTGGAGTGCTTCTTTCCAACACTGATGCAAGAAGAGGCATTATAGCAGGCATTATGGAAGTTCTGCGGATGTTGAGTTGATTGAGAATATTTTTAATAATGGTTGCAAGGTTTGCGTTGGAGATAAGGGTTTCAAATGAGGTGAAGTTGCCGATAGCCGCGGGGAAGATACTGTTAACGACTCTCGCAACAGTGTCGATGAGAATTTTCTTGAGTGTTTTAGTCCCAAGTTCCGAACCATCGACTCTTTCAAACAGTGAAAGTATGCCGTTAACATCCAAGTTTAGCAAACCTCCGACAAGCCTGTTGATTAGCAGCTCGTGCGAATTGCCGTTTACGGAAGCCGGCAACCATTTGGCGGACGTAGGTATAAACAGATTAAGAAGCGTATCAATAGCTGCCCAAGGGTCCGTTTGGCTGAAGGTGGCATTTAACACGCCACCGTAGTTTGTAACAGCCCAATTTGTTACCATAAGAAGGGTGGCATCAAAACCCTGACCGTATGCAACCAGCCCCGTGCCCGGAACAGTACCGACGGCGGGGTTCATATCTATACTTTGGTTGATGCTGTAAGCCAGCAGGTCTGCGACCATGGTGAGCATACCGGTTTGTGTTTTTGGTTGTGAGCTGTAGTCAATCGCCGGTAGTTTGTCTGCGAGTGCGTCCTTTGCTGCGTACCAAGCGACCTCGACGAGCGAATCCGCGTCATTCGGAATGTAAATGCTGTCGGACGAAGAGTTGAGCAGTGAACGCAGGATGTAGGAGAAGAGCTCCTGGTCATTCATTGCGTCAACCTCGGCGGGGGATGCCACATCAAGGTAATTCGGAAAAAGTACATCGCCCGTTTCACTCAGGATGTATTTTGCAGCTGACGCAAAGTTAGTGAGCAGGTTGGTGTTCAAACCGGCGGGCCAAGTGTAATTTTTTGTCAGTGCGTTGATAACACTTGCCAACAAGTTGTTCAGCTCAGCTATAAAGGTCGAACCGGATGGAACGGTGTAAGTCGGGACAACATAGTCAATATTGAGTATGTCGGCGTATTCATTTAAATTGCTTTCGTCGCCCGTATAGAGGGGGTCGTCTTCCAGCAACGGATCATAAACGACACCGCAGGCTTCACGCACGGTCTTTTTTAAATCGGTGTTCAGCAGGGGCACAACAATGATGTTCCACGCTTGCTGTAAAAGTGTCCCAACAAAGTCATACGCGGAAGAAGTTGTGCCGACAATATCGATGTAGTTGACCGGCGTTACAAGCTCCGGCGCAAAACCGTCGTATTCCCCTGTTATGGGGTCGAGCTCGCCTTGGACGAGGTCGGTTATAACTTTCTGTACCATCGTATCCGCATTTTCGTTCACCGGGTCGGGCACAGTGGCATCCGGGTAAGCCATGCCATAGAGCATGCCTTTGACTATTTGGTTGATGTTCAGGTCCTCGGGGTCAAAAGCCGAACTCGCGAGGCCAAGGTTTATGGTGCCGTCTATCAGCTTACCGATAACGGTTCTGTTGTCACTGTTGCCGAGAAACGCCACCAAGGCGTATATAACGTCGGTGTCGCTGGTGTCCTGCACACCATTATTCCTCCTGGGGTCCTTGAGTGCTGAGCGGTCCAGGTCGTTTAAGTCGCCGGCCAGGCCGAGGAGTATGTTGCCGAGAAATTTGTAGAGATCGGTGAAAGCATTGTTCACCGAGTTCAGCCTTAACTCACCCAGAATCGACAGGTCAATGATCATGTTTTTATCCGCGAGCAAAACATCCACACTGTCGAGCACCATGGTGCAGGCTTGGTTGAATGTGATTACCGGTTGGTCCACATCGTCGTAATTCGTCAGGTAGCCGTCGACATAACTTGCCCGGCCCTGCGCCACAACACTGAATGTGGACATCATAATAACGATTGCCATGAAAAAGCCAAGGATCCTCTTTAATCTTTTCATTACTTATTCCCTCCGTCTTTTTAATCGCGCGACAAAATCCGCATGCCGCTTCTTTTTAAAAGTATAAAATAAAAATGTGGTCACACAAATAGCGAGAAAAATTCCATTTCCTCACCGCCATTATATAACGCTTCCTATCCGAAATCAACCACAAAAGCAATCTTTTTGGAGAATTTTGTATATATTTTGACGATTTTTTGTGCGTTCTTGCGAAAATACAGAAAAATGGTCATTTAGTATTTTTTTATACCGCTTTTTGTTCAAATTATTGAGGTATTTTCTGTTTTGTATTGAAAAGCACGATGTAAACAGATATAATGAAAGTGTGTATTAAACCAACTCGAACGGAGGATTATTTATGAAAAATGTAAAACGCATACTTTCTCTGGTGCTGATGGTCAGCATCGTGCTATCTTGCACCTTTATTGCGGTACCCGTGCAAAGCGGTGCTGTTAAGCAAGCGACGCAAGTTGCGACCACCCTTGCACCGGTGGAACCTGTTGGCAAAAACGAAGCAGTTGCGGATACCCTGCTGGAAGCGGTAGCGTACGCAAGCACAAATTCCACCACAGTTGCGGCAGTTGCCCCGCAAAGCACCGGTACGCAGGTGATTGCGGACCAACTTGCAAGCAAAATGACCGGCAGAACCCGGTTGGACAAAGTTATTGGTGATATCTTGACGCCCCTGCGCGCTGTCACACCGGTTAACAGCACGAATGACCTGACGCTGGTGCTAAAAAAGGTTTTGACGGAAGTTATCGGCGGCTTGGCGGATAATCTTATCAAAACCATCATCAAAGTATTCCCGCAGCGCGATTATCCCTACTATGAGGATTACGAAACCAAGAACTTTTTGCACGGCACCGATACATACCGTACGGCAGCCGCTCCAAATGCCCGCTGGAATGTCGGGTATAAAAGTGTCAGCATTGTTCCGGACGATGTGCTGACTGCCCCGTATTTTACCGCCGGTTACTTTAATAACTATCTCGGTAAAAACCCCATTACGGCCGTGCTTGACGACCAATGCTTCCGCGCAGTCGCTATAAGTGACGGATCGGGCAGCGGCACTGCTGTTTTCATTTCGCTTGACGGTTTTTCCCTCTCCAACACCAACGCCCGCGAACTCCGCTCGCGCTTGGCAAGCTTTATTGCGGAAAAGAATATCGTCAGCCTTAACGTGACCACCACCCACTCGCATTACTGCATTGATACCTCCGGGCTCGGTGTCAGCCTGCTGCCCTTCGTTGGCGAAAACATCTTAGCCGGTATCACCGGTAAGACGGAACAACTCAGCTCCACGAACGAAAAGTTTATGGAAGGGCTGTTTACAAAAGGCGCGCAAGCGGTCAAGGATGCCGTCAACACCATGCAAGCCGGCAAACTGTATTTTAGAACGGCCGACATTGAAGATATGATTAATGACAAGCAAATACCCATTGTTTTTGACCCGAACGCCAACACTATGCGTTTCGTTCCGGACAATCGAGGCGCCAACGAAATCTGGCTGGTCAACGCAGGGATTCATCCCACCGGCTACCCGCAATCCTCCACGGAAGCTTCTGCCGAGTTCCCTTACGCGATTGTAAAATATGCCAAGGAACTCGCCGGCGCGGATGTCGCATTTTATCAGGGTGCGCAGAATGAAATTTCCAAGGGCGGTACTATTGAGATGCCCGAGGATGCCACGAGCTTTGATCGAATTCAGGCATACGGCAAGCAGATTGTACAGCGCATTATGGCCTCAACCAACGACGTTGAAGTGGAACCCTTCCTCAATGTAACCCATGCGGAAATATTTATGCCCATTGAAAACCCGGTTCTTATGGCTGCGGCCAAGCTTAATATCATCAACAACATCTGTGTCAACACAAGCGGTAAATTTGAAGATGCCTTGCTGGTGACCGAAATGGGTTATGCCGAGTTCGGTTCCAAGTTTGCCATCGCGATGATACCCGGCGAAATGACACCGGAAATTGCCTGGGGCGGCGCGAAAACTGCGGCCGAATCTTGGACAGGGAAGAATTGGAACTACCCGTCCATGCAAGAACTTGCCGGCAGGAAGCTCATTGTGTTCGGCCTTACCAATGACCAAATCGGCTATATTATGCCGGACAATGATGTCGCCGCCACCTTAACAGATGCCCTGGGCGGTATATTTGGCAAAGATGCCTTTGGCGAAAAGAACAGCCATTATTCGGAAATGCTTACCGTAAACCGCAAAGTCGGTTCCTACCTCATGCAGTACTTCACCGCCATGTTGGAAGATTTTAAAAACTGATAAATAGTCCACAGGCCGCTCATTTTACAATGTGCGGCCTGTGTTTTTTACTTTGGATTAGAATGTGAAAGGGAATGATTTAAATGTTTGATTTTCTTGCACCAAGGCAAGCCAAAGCTTTAAAAAGAATGTTTACCCTCTTTTTTGATTACAACGGTACTGCCACGAAACCTATTTTGCGTTTTGTCGCAATTGTAACCGCGATTGTTCAGCTGTTTTTTCTGCTTGTGTCCGACACGCCGGTGACGCCTTTCGGCCCGGCGCTGGACCTTGACAAGTTTGAACTTGTTTGGGCGGACGAGTTTGATGACGACGAAGTGGGGCTGAGCAATTGGAGCGGCCACTACACCTATGGCGAAGCCGCATCCGTTCGCCGTGGCGGCTACTTTCAGCGGGACATGGCCTTTATCGACGACGGCAATCTGATTATCCGCACGGATTATAAAGAAGAAGGCCTTGGCGGCGGCGGCCCCGGCTACTACTCCTATGGGATGGACACGAGGGAAAGTTACGATCAGTTATACGGCTATTTTGAGTGCCGCTGTATTTTACCCGAAGGCGTTGATTTATGGGCCGCTTTTTGGATGATCAACGACGGAACCTTTAACGAAGACGGCAGTGGCGCCGACGGTGCGGAAATTGACATTTTCGAAAGCCCCAACTGGGGCAAAAAATATAGGCACAACTCTGTCACCCAAACCATCCACTTTGACGGCTACGGTGATGCCCACCAATCGGAGCATCAAGGGGCTTTTTATGTCAACAACCCCTATGAGGAATACAACACCTACGGCCTTGAATGGAACCAAGACGAATACATCTTTTATATCAACGGCATCGAGTCGGCCAGAACCACATTCGGCGTATCGCAAAACCCGGAAATTATGATTCTTTCCGTTGAAGTCAATGGCAACAACGGCGTGGCGTCGCAAGCCGTTCAAAACAACACCACCTATCCTACGGATTATATTGTGGATTATGTCCGCGCTTATCAATATAAATAGAATAGATTCGGGGTAAATAAAACAGCGATAAAAAAAATACGGCAAAAAAACGCTCCGGATCACTCCGGAGCGTTTCGTTAGCACAAATAACTGTTTAGCAGTTTATGCTTCTTCCTTTGACTTTGCAAAGCATTCGCTGCAAAGTACAGGGCGGTCTTCCCTAGGCTTGAATGGGACTCTTGCTTCCGCACCGCATTCGGAGCAGATGGTGACGAACATTTCGCGTTCACCGCGGCTGCCGTTTTTGCGCGCATTGCGGCATTCTTTGCAACGTTGGGGCTCATTCTCGAATCCCTTTTCTGCATAGAATTCCTGTTCGCCTGCTGTGAAAGTGAATTCTGCACCGCAGTCTTTGCATTGGAGTGTTTTGTCTTCGTACATTTTTTTACCTCGCTTGAAAAATAATATTTGCCCTTGTGCGGAATCGCACCGCCATCTTTGTTGAACAACGCTCTGCTTTAAGCTACGTGGGCATATTATCAATTGTGTAGGGCGGCCGGTGGCCGTCCGCGGACTATGTCTCGGTTGACTTTAGCTTTTTCTTTGCTCTTTGCAAAGCATTGTCAACCGCTTTGACCGTTGTGTGCAGGGCTTGTGCCGTTTGTTCGTAACTCTTGCCGGCAAGCCGCTCGCGGAGAACTGCTCTTTCAAACGTTGAAAGTTTTTCGTTGAGGATGCGCAGCAGGCGTTCGGTTTCTTCCTGCGCGGATAATATATCTTGTGGGTCGGCCCCCGGGTCATGTAAATCGGCGCCATCTTCGCGAAAGGGCAGGCTAAAATTCAGGGGCATATGTTTTTTGCTCAGTTGTGAACGAACCGACGAAATAATCCGATTGTTGATACAAGTGGCGGCGTATGTGCGAAAGGAGGCTTCCCCCCCCGGCTTGTAGCTGTACACGGCGCTCAAAAAGCCGAGCATGCCTTCTTGCATTAAATCTTCACATTCAAGGTTCTTGCCCGCAAAGGCTGCAGCCCTTGCCTTGACCAATGGGACGATACCCGAGATAAGCTTTGCCATCGCATTGTTGTCACCCTTGCAGGCAAGCAGTACAAGTTTTTCGTCGTCGGTCCGGGACTTTACCGGGTCGGTCATTGAGTCACCTCACAGGATGCAACAATTGCACGAATCAATAATAATCTACAAACCTATGTTTGTCAAGGGAGAATATGATATTAATGAATTTAATTTTGAACAATTGTGGTTATAAAGACGAAAATACATATATATAGTGTATTTTCAAAATATCCGGGTAGAATTCAGCCAAGCATTTCTTGCTATTAGGGTTGACAGATGGACCGAGCACCAAGTAAATGGGTGTTTTGCCGGCAGGCGAGGCATTCCTCCGCGCAAGGCATCCTTTTTAGAAAAGGGTTAACCAGTTGGTGTGTTCCAGTTTTTGCGGATTTTGAGTTCTCTGCTGTGCTCTTCATAGGTTGTCGAGTAGTAAAAGTTTTGCCCCGCATAGGTAAAGTAATAGTAATAAGCCACGTTATCGGTTTCCTCAAGCGTCGCCGGGTAGAGGGCGGCGGCAATGGAGCCTCTGCCGGGGTTGCATATGGGCCCTGCGGGCAGCCTTTTGCAAACATAGGTGTTATACAAGGCATCATATTTTTTACGCGCGCCGGGAATGACCGCGTCCCCATCCTTATCGTTCTGGAGCTCGTTCAGATAATCGCGGCTGGCGTCGAGTTGCAGGCGCGGCAAGTCCTTGCTGGCCAGGCGGTTATAAATCACGGCGGACACCTTCGCATCCTCTTCTTTTATCCCGGACTCTGCCTGAATGAGCGATGCAATGGTAATAATCTCATCCATCGTATAGCCAAGCTCCGTTGCGCGCGCATAATCGGCAGGCGTGAGCTTGCTTTCCATATTGCTCAAAAAGCGACCGAGTGCCTTTTCGGCCGGTTCGCCCACATAAAAATCATAGGTATCCGGGAACACATACCCTTCCAGCAAAAACGGTCTTTCCCCTGCATTTAGTATCGCCGCGGCAAAGACGTTGCCCGGGGGCGGTGCATTCACAGCGGCTATAAAGTCGGCGCTCGAACACACGCCCTCTTTTTCCAGCAGTTGTGCAATCTCATAGACGGCCAGCCCCTCCGGCACAGTCACGCGCACCGTCGCACGCGCGGTCACCGTCACCTTGGGCGCAGTGAGCTTGTCAAAGGTGTCGCAGCCCGCCAGGCAAAAAAGCCCCAGCGCAAGGAGCAAAGCAATACATTTTTTCACTTTTATTTTCATGCGGATTGCCTCCGTATCGGTGGTTTTTAATAGTATAGGTTATTTTTTTGGATTAGGCAATAGGAATGCAAAAACAATGTTTTGGCGGAATGTTTTGTCGAGGGTGAAATGAAACGTGACGCAACTGTTGCCAATTTGGCAACAGTTCAAATAAAGAGTAGGGACGCCATATATGGCATCCGAAAACTCCGGCTCGCGTCTCTGTGCGTGCAGGACAAACATTTGTCCGCATTCAAAAAACAAAAATCGAGCAAACCCGTAGGGCAAGGGCTCTGCTCTTGCCGAAGCCCTCAATACGTTTTAACCACCGTCAGGCAAATAATAAAAATAAATTGGCAAAGTTACCTGATTGAATATAAATTTGAAATAAGCTAACGTG
>CAZMSM010000041.1:0-20278 GCA_964568955.1 uncultured Eubacteriales bacterium
ACTATTATATGATTTATTTGGAGTCTTTACCCGGCTGGGGTTATGTGCCGTATATCGCCCGCAGTAAAAACCTTGTCACGTGGCACCGTAGCCCGGTGAATCCGGTGCTGATGTTTGACGAAAAAGAAGATAAGAAGCTCGGCAATCATTTCCTTTCCTCGGAAGAACGTGAGCGAATTGCAGATGCCCTTGACATTAACAACAGCGATTTTGATATGTGTGAGTTCTTGGGTCGCACGGTGATTTATTTCAGTTGGGGCAACCAGAAAGGTATTGAGTTTTTGGCGGAGGCCGTTTACGAAGGGCCGATTGACGAGTTTTTGCAGGGCTTTTTTGAAGAGTGGAAAGGCAGTGTTTCCCGCTAAGCGGTTCTTTATGTAACTTTCAAAAATGGTTGAACATTGCGTATTATAAAGCTATAATATACATATAAATTTTTCGATAGAGGAGATAATAATATGGGTGATCGGAATATCAAGAACAAGAACATCAAAAAGAAGAAGAAGAGCGAAATGAACGCTTCGCCGTGCGTGGGCACGTCGCAGCCGGTTATGCCTCAGCCCGAGCTGATAAAAAAGAAGAAGAAAATCAAGTAGCACAAGCTTTATCTGTAATACAATGTAAACAGACTCTCGACAATGTAAAGGAGATGTTGTTATGCCTGCAAAAAAAACCATCTACACCATCGCTGTTTCCCATCTGGATACTTCCTGGCTTTGGGATTTGGAGACGAGCATTCGCGAGTATATTCCGAACACGCTGTTTAGGAATTTTAAGCTGTTCGATAAATACCCCGATTACATCTTTGGGTTTGAGGGTACTTATCGTTATGAACTCATGGAAGAGTATTACCCGGATGCCTTTGCAAAACTCAAAGAGTATATCGCAAGGGGGCAATGGGTGCCTGTTGGCAGCGCCTATGAAAACGGTGATGTCAACACGCCATCG
The DNA here is from genome assembly GCA_964568955.1 of uncultured Eubacteriales bacterium. Lineage (GTDB taxonomy): Bacteria > Bacillota > Clostridia > Oscillospirales > Acutalibacteraceae > UBA1447. Next base: position 949 of record CAZMSM010000041.1, read on the forward strand.
CCGGAGGCACTGTTCAGGAACTTCTTGTATGGCAACAGCTATTACCGCGAAAAATTCGGTAAGGTGAGCAACGACATTTTCCTGCCCGATTGTTTCGGCTTCGGTTGGGCTCTGCCTTCTATTGCTGCGCACGCTAACCTCAAGGGCTTTTCAACAGGCAAGCTGGCTTGGGGCAGCGCGTATGGTTCGCCGTTTGACTTGGGTAAATGGTACGGTGTGGACGGCAAATTTGTATATGCTAATATCAAACCGGGTTCCTATTCCAGGAGCTTGTCAAAGGTGCGGGCGAACGAGAGCATTGCACCCAAACTTTTTGAGCCGGAAAAATTCGGTCAACAACATAACAGCATTGCGCCAAAGCTTGAGGAAAACGACAAGCTCGGTCTTCCTATTACTTGCGCATTTTATGGCACGGGCGATAGGGGCGGAGCACCCGGGGAAAGTTCCGTTAAAACGGTTATGGACGAAATGGAAAAAAACGCAAGCAGCGATGTTGACGTACTGTCTGTCAGCTCACACGAATTGTTTGAGATGATGGATAACGAACTCACACAAGGGCAGAAAGAAATCTTGCCGACGTGGAGCACCGAGCTACTATTGAGCGACCACGGTGTCGGTAGTTATACCTCAAGGACAGTCGGCAAACGATGGAACAAGCGCGCCGAGCAACTGGCAGACGCGGCGGAAAGAAGCGCTGTCGCGGCCGAATGGCTCGGCTTGGCGGATTACCCGCATCACGCCTTAAATACATCTTGGAAGCGGGTTATTGCCCACCAGTTCCATGACGATATTACCGGGACTTCTTTCCAAACTTGCTATAAACGCAACTGGAATGACTATATGTTGTCTCAAAATCAATTTGCGGAAGAGTACCGCGCCGGCAGTGCGGCGGTTGCGTCCCAGATGGACACCTCTTTTGTTAAAGGCCTTGCGATAGCGGTTACAAACCCCTTGCAGGCGGAGAGCTTGCGCTGCGAAACCGTCAGTGCACAAGTGCAATTGCCTCAAGGCACAAAGCACATTCAGGTGCTGGATGCCAAAGGCAAAGCGGTTGCTTCGCAGATCGTTTCAACCCATAAAGACCTGACCGAAATCGCGTTTTTGGCAAGTGTGCCCTCGATTGGCATGGCGGTTTATGATGTGCAAGCAGCGAAAGAGCCGTATACAGACCCCGCGGCCCTGCGTGTATCTTCCACATCGATGGAAAACAGCAATCTGCGCGTGATGCTCAACTCCAATGGCGACATTTGCGAAGTGTTTGACAAAAAGCTTGGTTTTAATGTATTGTCCGGTGTGATTTCACTGGCCTTGTTCGATTACAAGGGTAGTAAAGCCTGGCCGGCATGGGAATTGAAGTATGACGAAATTGCCGTCCCGCCGCGTGAATATGCGAGCAAGGCGAAGCTGAAAGTGATTGAGTTCGGTCCCGCGAGAGCGGCGATTGAAATCACAAGAACGGCAGGTCCGTCTAAATTTAAACAAATCGTTTCGCTTGATGCCAACGGCGACACCGTTAAGGTTTATAACGAAGTGGACTGGCGCTCGACATCCAGCTTATTAAAAGTCGTGTTCCCCCTTGCCGCGTCAAATGCGACGGCAAGTTACGATTTGGGGCTTGGCGTTATCGGTCGAAATAATAATAAGGCAAAGCTTTACGAAGTGCCAGCGCAGATGTGGGCGGATATTACACAGCTCGGCGATGCCTTCGGTGTATCCATTTTGAGTGACTCAAGGGCCGGTTGGGACAAGCCGGATGACAACACCTTGCGCTTAACTGCGGTGCATACACCCTATTACAGTTACCGCTGGGAATGCTCACAGCACTTGATGGACTTGGGGCTCAACCGATTTTCTTTCGGTATCTACAGCCATACCGGCCCCTGGCAAAACGGCACGCAAATGGCGGCACAGCGGTTTAATCAGCCCATGGCAACCTTTGTAAGCAAAGCCCATGAAGGCAAACTTGATAGCAACTTTTCGTTTGCAAAAATCTCGGATGACAGTGTTATTATCAGGGCGATTAAAAAGGCGAACGAAGGCGAAGCGGTGATTGTACGCTTTAACGAGGGCAGCGGCGAGGCGAAAAAGGGTATCCGCTTTTCGATAGGTGATGGCATCGAGTCTGCAACAGCGGTTTATGCCTCCGAAGAAAAAATCGGTCCCGCAACCGTTACAAAAGGTGACCTGGTGTTTGACATCGGGGCTTATGAGCCGAAAACTTTTGCGCTCACCTTGAAGAAAACATCACTCAAAACAAAACCGGTTATGCTACAGCAACTGGAATTACCCTACAATGTCACCGCGATTACCCCGCAGGAAAGTATGGAGACCTCCGAATTACCGCAGTCGTTTTCCATCCCGCGGGAAATTATACCGGACGAAATCGTCAGCGGCGGGATCCCCTTCGCCATCGGTAAGGATGATAAAAACGCCATGCTTTGCCGCGGGCAGAAAATAACCCTGCCGCAAGGCACCAAAAAGCTTTGGCTGCTTGTCACCTCCGTTGACGGCGACCGTTTTGCCACGTTTAAAGTGGGCGCCGAAAAAGAATGCTTGCTGATTCAGGATTGGCAGGAAGCAGTCGGCGCGTGGGATTTGATTGGCCTTGGCGAAACCGGATATGTTAAAAAAGATGTTTTGGCATGGAACACGACCCACGCCCATGCAAAAACGGGTGATGAAATTGCCAAACAACTGTATTTCTTTAAATACGCAATCGATATCCCGTCAGGCGTGACGGCAATCACCTTGCCGAAAGTGGAAGAAATCTTGATATTGGCTATGACCGCAAGTACGCACGACACGGCCTTTGAGCCGGGGGCAGAGATGTTCGATAGCTTGGAAAAACGCCCGTTCGATTATAAAATAACAAAAGACGAATATATAAGAGCGAACCCTTCCTTCGTCGAGCAGGTTTTGCAAAAAACCATGGATAGAAAAAAGACGCTTACGATTGATTCGGCTGTGATTAACAGCACCATACAATTGTCGGATGTGTTTGCGAATGTCCGCTCGGCTTTGCGATTTGGCAAATAATACCGCGTTGCGGGAAAAGCAAAAAAGCAAAAAGCAGGGCAAGTGCTCTGCTTTTTTGCTGAAATTACGCATGGACAAAACTTTTAAATAGCTGAGTAAAGTATGAAACATTAAAATATATCAAAATACAGGAGGAGCGGTATGAAACATCTTGATTTTAACAAAGAAGGCAAGTTTCGCATTTGTCAGGTGACGGATATTCATTTGCGGGGCGGTGAGCGAGAAGAGGATGATTTAAAAACGCTGGCGCTTATTAAAAAGGTTCTTATCTCCGAAAAGCCGGACCTGCTGGTGGTAACGGGCGATATCTCCAACAACGAGGGTAACGATGAATACTTAAAAATGCTGGCTGATGTTTGTGCCCAAACCAATACCAAGTGGGCGTGTGCACTGGGCAACCACGACGGGACGGAATCGAAGGACACCTTGGACAGAAAAGCGCTGGGCGACTTTATCCCAACGCTCAAAAACAGTCTTTTTGAAAAAGGGCCCGAAGATATACAAGGGTACGGCAACTATTTTATAACCGTCGGCAAAGCAGGGGCGCCGTCCTGGGCCCTGGTCTTTATCGATTCCAACAACAACCGCACTTACCCCGCTAAAAACGCAAAAGAAGAAAACAAGGGGTATGATTATATTTATCGCAATCAAATTGCCTGGTATATAGAAGAATCTCAACGGTTAGAGGAAAGGGTCGGGCATAAATTGGGCGAGTTGGCATTCTTCCACAATCCGTTGCCGGAGTATAATGAGGTTTGGGGCTATAACGAATGTGTTGGGCAAAAGAATGAGTTTATCTGCTGCCCCAAAACAAATTCCGGTATGTTTGCGGCGATGGTGGACAGGGGGGCTATGCGCGGCGTATTTGTCGGCCATGACCATATCAATGATTTTGATGGCAAACTTTTCGGCATTCGCTTGTGTTACGGTCGCGGTTCCGGTTACGGTGCTTACAGCATGTACGGGTACTTAAAAGGCGCAAGAATTATTGATTTGGATGCCAACACATCGGATTTTTCTTCCTATATTTGGTTGGAGGATGACACGACCCATGTGCAAACAAGGGTTCACGAGCCGGAGCATAACTATTGATAGCAGGATGTGTTCGTGGGTTCGGTTTGGCAAATCTATTAGATACGCCTCGGAACTTAATCACATATTTCAAAATAAAAAAGGCAGAGCCGGAAAGCTCTGCCTAAAATTATTTATGCCTATTTCAATTTTATTCCCATCGCCACATCGCCGGTACCCTTTTCCAACACTTCGAAACCGTATTTTTTATAAAAATTAATACCCTGGGTATTGGTTCCGCCGACGGTGAGCATAAGCCCGGGGATTTTTTTTGCTTTCAGATGCTCTATCAGTGTGTCCATCAGTTTGCTGCCGAGCCCTTTGCGCTGGTAGTCATCCAAAATATCAATGTGAAGGTGAGCGGGGTATTCCTCCGCATACTTGGCGTGCAGGCGGTAGGATGCAAGGGAAGATTTCCACTTGAAGTGGCCGAGTGTTTTGAGCTTTGGTAAAAAAATCTCATTAAAGCGTTCCTGGTATTTGGCATAGTTTTCGGCGCAATAGGTGTATCCGATTGCCTCGTCCTTTTCGTTAACCGCCACAAAACAGTTTTCCGGCTCCACTTCGAGATAATAGTCGCAATAGGTGTATAAGATAAAGTTTTGTTGCCTTTGTGTTTTGGGGTTATCGGCATTCACTAAGCATATGTTGCGCACATTGTCGCGGTCCTTTGGCTGAAAGCTCCTGATTGTTTCCATATTGTGCTCTCCAATTCTATAAAAAAGATTCATATTAAGCCCTCTTTTTCAAAGAGGGTGGAAGGCGAATGCGATTCGCCCGGCCGCAGCCTGACGGGTGATTTCGTCCTCTCTCGTGAAATCTTACTCCAACAAATAGCAGCTTGTAAATGTAATCGTCTGTGGCCCGTTATTGTAAGCAACGCCGGAGGATGTGCATACCTTGCTTACAAAAAGACCGTATGCTTCCATTGAAGGGATAACAAGGTCGGGGAAACGGCAAGGTGCGTCGGGGTAGGTGCACTCGGGGCAAACTGTGCAAGGCCCGCTGCCCATTGGCAAAATATTCGGGTAACGCTTTCGCAAATTGGCTGTAAAGGCTTTAAAGGTTTCGTTGTGCTTCGCTCCGGTTTCTTGAATGGAATCCCAGTCAAAATCGTCCTCCATTTTCCCTATTGTCTGGACGATAAAGCCGGAAGAGTATAGGGATGCCCTTTTTGCCGCATCTTCAATGCTTCCACATCCGGGTGGGCATGCCCAGTTTGTGGCGTAATGATGGCAACGGTCTGCGGCGCACATATCGCGCACTTCTGGCATAAACTCAAGTGCCTCGCAATTGAGTTCGCCTGCCTGCGAAAAACCTGCCTCCAACGCTTCCGAAATTATTTTTTTAACATCTATCATGACGAAATCCCTTCTGTCTATAAGTTACCTGATAAAGTATACAATAGGTAGTGTTTTCAAGTCAAATTAAATTGCATTTATTTCTAACCGACCAATTTAGCGTATGAAATTCGACTCAATCTAAAAAGAGTTGTATTGCAGGTCAAGATTATATTTGTTATAATCAAAAATGCGTGTGGGATTTGATTAAAAACGTTGATTAGATTAAGGAGAAGCTATGAAATACGATTGGTTAGATGAATACTGCCTTTCAAAAAGAGGTGCCGAAAAAGACTTTAAATCGGAATGGAACGCGACGCGCTACATGATAAGGGGCAAGATGTTCGCCATGCAAGGCGGCGATAAATACGGCAAGCCGATTATTACCGTCAAATTGGAGCCGCTGTTTGGTGAGCTTTTAAGAAAACAATATAAAGATGTTGTCCCGGGGTATTATATGAATAAGGAGCATTGGAACTCGCTATATTTGGACGGCGATGTGCCGGAGGCTGTTTTAAGAGATATGCTGGATAAGTCTTATGCTATTTTATTGGTATCTTTGAGCAAGAAATTACAAAAGGAGATAATGTAAACGGCATGAAGATTATTGAAGATTTGGCAAAACGGAAACTGCCTCCACTCCTAAACGAAAACGCTACCGCGGCAAATTGGCCGCAGCGGCGTAAAGAGTTGCTGGAAATACTTGCAAGGGAGGAATACGGTTTTTCGCCGCAACCCCCTGCCTTTGTTGAAGCACAAACAACGCTTTTAGAGGAAGGTGCCTGGGCTGGCAAAGCCGAACACAGGAAAATTGCGTTGAAATTTCCGACACCAAACGGAGAGTTCTCGTTTCCGGTTGATTTGGTATTGCCGTACAGTGAAAAGAACCTGCCGCTGATTATATATATATCCTTCACCAAATATCCAATCGGTAAATATGGCCCAATTGAGGAAATTGTTGATGGTGGTTATGCGCTGGCTGTCTTTTGCTACGAAGATGTTACGCGTGATGAGGATGACGACTTTTCGACCGGTCTTGCCGCAAGGTACGAAAGAACTCGTGACGATGGTACGCACTGGGGTAAAATTTCCATGTGGGCGTGGGCCGCGAGCCGTATAATGGATTATGCGCAAACCCTTGATGGTATCGATAAAAACCGTATCTACTCTGTCGGCCATTCACGACTTGGGAAAACCTCCCTTTGGTGCGGTGCGCAGGACGAGCGTTTTGCAGGGTCCTTTTCCAATGATTCGGGCTGTAGCGGCGCGGCAATTACCAGGGATAAAATGGGCGAAAGAGTAGAACAGATTACAAATCGTTTTCCCCACTGGTTTTGCAAGAACTATCAAAAGTACACAGCAAGAGAACATGAAATGCCCTTTGACCAACACCAGCTGTTGGCACTGCTTGCGCCGCGCCCGGTTTATGTGGCAAGCGCGTCGGAGGATAATTGGGCAGACCCATACAGCGAGTTTCTTGCCTGCCTTGCGGCAAGCGATGCCTACAAACTGTTGGGGCAAAAAGGGTTGATGCATGAAAACCGTTTTATAGAGCCCGGTGAGTTTTTACATGAAGGCGATATCGGTTACCATCTGCGCAAGGGGCCTCACTTCTTAAGCCGCTATGACTGGCAGATGTTCATGCGGTTTATGGATAAGCACTTTGCCTAACAGAGGCTGGTGAAATCCTCCTGTTATCTATAAGACGACATCCCCTTTTGCAAAGGCGACCAAGAACGCTTCTGATTTGCTTGCATCCGCCATACTCCTTGAAAAAGAGCTTTAAGCAGACACCGATACCCGAGTGAAGAAAGGATAGATATATTATATGACAAATGCTTTTTATCCTCAGACTAATTGTCTAACTGCCGAATGTGTCGTTACGATTTTAAAAGTGCGGATTCTCGAGCGCAATATCAAGATTTCCCCCGATGCTTATCCGATTGTATTGGATATAAAAGAGAGTATGGACTCGGATGAATTTACAATTTCGGATTTGGGCAAGGGAGTGGTGATAACTTCCGGTGATTTGCTTGGGCTGATTCACGGCGCAGGATTTTTTCTGCGCAGGACAGAATTCTTTGAGAACTCCGCTGAACCCTGCCGATGGCGAGGCACACAAAAACCGAAGTGCGCCATCCGCGGGGCTTATTTTGCCTCCCATTTTCATAATTTTTATCATGTTGCGTCTATTGAGGAAATCAGCCGTTACATCGAAGACCTTGCCCTGTGGGGATACAATTATATTAAAGCCATTTTCCCAATGATTGATATAAAAAATGAGCATGATCCGGAGTGCGGTGTGCAGATTAATCGCCTCAACCAAATATTCAAAATTGTGCATTCTCTCGGGATGAAGGCCGCCACTTCCATGAATGTGAATGGTGGATTTGTTGAGTTCCCGCAAGAATATCTCTTTACCCCACACAAAGACCCGACCGGCCGCAGAGGCAACAGCGGCAATATGATGTGCCCTTCCATCCAGGGTGCAAACGAACTGATTATGCGTTATAATCGGGATTTTCTTGCCGGCCTTGCGGCGAACGCGCCGGATATGGTGATAACCTGGCCCTATGACGAAGGCGGATGCGCGTGCGCAAAGTGTTACCCTTGGGGCGGCAACGGTTTTATCAAACACTCTAAGCAAACGTTTGAAATTGCCCGCGCCATGAACCCGGATGTTGTCAGATGTGTTTCTACATGGTGTTTTGACACGCCGTATGAGGGCGAGTGGAAAGCACTTGCGGATTCGCTCAAAGAAGAACAATGGTGCGACTGCATTTTAGCCGACGCGCATGAGGACTTTCCGAAATATCCCCTTGAAAACGAAAGCCCCGGCGGGCTGCCGGTTATTAATTTCCCTGAAATCAGCATGTGGGGATTGTACCCTTGGGGCGGTTGGGGGGCGACCGCGCTACCCGAAAGATTCACAAGGCTGTGGAGCCAGGCGTCGCGCATTCTTTCCGGCGGGTTTGTGTATTCGGAGGGCATCTATGAGGATGTGAACAAGGCCGTCGTTTCACAGCTTTACTGGCATGGCGAAGCCGACTGGCAGGAAACGCTCCGCCAATATGCACGTTATGAACTCGGGATCACCGATGCGGCGGACTTCATTGAAACGATTTCACTGTTTGAAAAAACACAAAGTGACATTGTTGAAAAAGGTTTTTGCGACACGACGCTTTCCGACAAGGCGTTTAAACTGGCCAAACAGCTTGACGCAAAACTTCCCGAATGGGCGAAAAAATCATGGCGCTGGCGTATTATATATTTGCGCGCCTTGATTGATGCGCACCGTTACAGTAGGGCAAAGGCACTGAATACACAGACAAACTGGAACGATATAAAGTGGAAAGAACTGCTTGCTGATAATGCTCCGGTTCAAGCTGCGTTTAGGGAAATCATTACACTTTTTCACTGTGCGGAAAAAGATGAGGGAGATCCATATCACGGCAGGGTCCGCCCGCGGTGCGGGTAGTTCACTTGCGTTTAATTAAAAATTTAAAATATAGGATGGAAGATATTAAATGAAAATATTAACACATCAAAATTCAACCCAGCAAAGTATCAACGACGGCAAGACCGAATTTGAGAGGATAAGCATCCCGGTGGTTACGGAGTTAACCTTGCCGGATATATTTAAGGATTACATGCTTTTTGATGCCGATAAGCCTGTTATCATTTGGGGGTTGTCACCCTACCTTGACAAGGTTGAAATCGTCCTTTTGGACAAAAGCGGCCAAGCGGTTCGAACCGCAACCCTATACCCTGCAGAAGACACGTCTTTTGTTGCGGAGTTTGAAGGTGTCGCACCGTCCTTTGATGAATATTCCCTGGAGATTAAGGCGGGGAAAGACAGTAAAGAGGTAAAGAACATCTTGTTTGGTCGCCTGTACCTTGCCGGTGGGCAGTCCAATATGGATATGATTGTCAGGGATATTTATAGAAGGGAAGAAATACTCACTGCGAAGCCGAATCCTGATATAAGGATTTATACTCCTGCTGTGGCCCCCTGCGACCCCGAAAACTGTGCGATGACGCCTGTTTTTTCACCCGAACGCGGTGGTCCTTGGGTGAGTGCCGATCATTTGGATGCCTTAAAAGATGTCACGGCAGTCGGTCTGGTTTTTGCCAAGGGGATGTTTGAAAAACTCAACAGTGGTGAGGAACAAGTTCCGGTGGGCATATTAAGCACGTCCCACGGTGGCACGGTGATAGAAACTTGGATGAGCCGGCACTCTATTGAACAAGATGCGGAGCTTAAAAAAGAAATGCTCGAAAACAGAGTCTTAGCAAACGAGGGCGACACAGTATTGTTGGCAGAGCTCAAAAAGCAAGGATATAATAACACAACCGTGTTGTTCAATATGAAGATTGCACCGCTTGCTAACATGAATATTTCGGGCCTTGTTTGGTACCAAGGCGAAAGCCAGGTCGGCAAGAGCATGAGCCTTTTCGCGAAGGAAATGGATGCGTTTATCAAAGAATATTCAAAAATCTTCCGCTTTGGCGAGAATACACTTCCGACGGTGTTAACCAATATTACGCCATTCCTTTACAATGAGCCCTTCGAAAAGCCGGAGGAGCGTATAGGCGGCGCCCGGGTGAATGAAGTTTTCAATGAGTTTGCGAAGTGCCATAGTACGGCTGTCGTGAGCATGCCGACTTACGATATTTCGCTGCGGTATGACGAAACGGAGGTCTGGGATGAAAACCCCATCCATCCCACGGATAAAATTCCACTGGCCGAAAGAGCTGTGGAGCTGTTTTGGGGTTTAACGCACGAAAATTTTGTTCCGTTTTTCGGCGCTTTTAAGATCGAATCCGGTGAAATCATTGCCGAATGTGCCAACGCCTATGGCGGTCTTGCTACGCCAAACAATGAACCGATAAGGGGTTTCAGAGTTTGGGGGGCGAATCGGGAATCTTTCCCTGCCGATGCGATTATTTTCTGCAATAACAAAGTGCGGCTATTTTCCGCAATTGTGCCGAATCCGACCGGATTTTCTTATGCATTTTGCAACATGAACAACGAGGCCAATTTATTTAATGCAAGGGGCATACCCGTGCAGATTTTCAGGACTGATTAAGAGGAATATTTAAAACGAAGAAGGAGTGATTCTATGCCGACGTTTCCGGAAATTCTGAAAAAGGCGACAGCTTTTATTGCAAGCTTAATCATGCTAATTACATCGATGTTCCCCGGATTATTACCCAAGTCGATAACCCCAACGCCGCTGCAAGGCAGAGAGTATACGGACGGTGAATTGACGGTTCAGGCTGACACAAGCAAATATTTGAATGTAACGCTACTTAATGCGGGCGGCGATATATATACGCCCCCGGAGGATAGCGCGGGTTACCGTTACGGACCTTCTATGTTTGTCAATGCCGATGGCAGTATAGATGCCTGGTTTGCAGCACCGGGCGGCAAGGGTGAGTGGGACTGGATTACTTACCGCCATTCACCGGACGGCGGCGCAAACTGGACCAATGAGGTGCGTGCGGTTTACCCGACGCCGGATTCAATGGATTTCTATTCCACTTGTGACCCGGGTGCCGTCAAGTTCGGCGGTTACTATTACATCGGGTACACATCGACCATTTATGAGCAAGGCATTTGCAATAATGTTTTCGTCGCAAGGTCCAAAACGCCGCAGGGACCCTATGAAAAATGGAACGGCACGGGTTGGGGCGGCGCGCCGGAGCCGATCATCTATTTTGACGAAAACCAAAAAGGCTGGGGTGCGGGCGAACCAAGCTTTGTTGTAAAGGATGAAACGCTATATATCTATTACACGTGGATGAGTACTGACGCCAACGGAAATGGCATCAACCAGACCAGAGTCGCCACTGCCGACGCAGGGGATAAAAATTGGCCGGCGACTGTTGTGTATAAGGGTGTCGCGATTGACAAAAGCAGTATCCCCGGCAGCGACTCCGCAGATGTGAAGTTTGTGGACGATTACGGCAAGTTTATCGCTATTATTACAGCCGAAAGGCTGGGTCCAAACAGCTATGTGTCAGTTTATGAATCCAACGACGGCTTCACCTTTACGAGCGTAAACAACTTAAAAACCAATATCAGTTACTACTGCCACAATTCGGGCATTTCTTCAAGACCAAACGGCCACATCCGGCTCAGTGATAAAAAATATATCGCTTATGCTTACGGGCCGCAATGGGGAATTTGGGCAACAAGGATGCAGGGGATTGGTATAAACCTTGTGGATGAAAAAAACTTCTCGGATGCTGCAAACAGCAACTCAAAAACCGATGTTATACCGGTTAAGCAAAAACTGGTGCCGACTTTTATTGCGTTGACGACATATCCACACTTTTTTGAACGCAAGGTATCCCAAGGGAGTTTTATCATTAACTTCTTTCTGGTTACCGACCAGTTAAAAGAACCGCGGTTGATTCTCCGTGGTGAAAAAATCCAGTATTCCGGGTATGACCCCAAAATTATCAGCATATACGGGCAAGTATGCATACCTATTTCCTCCGGCAAGACATATGTAAAAGCCACCTACAGCGGTCACAGCGTTACATTTCTTGTCTATATCCGGGGAGAAAATGAACCGATAAACGCTCAGTCCCCCGCACTGAAGGCATGGAAGCCGGTGCAAAATGAATATACTCTTTTGAGCGGTGCCAACGATCAAAAGCAAATCCGGGGTTTGGCGGTTTATGAGGATAACACCTGGTTTGAACTATGCTCGCCCGAGGATGGGGTGACTTATAGCGGGTATGATGCAGGGCTTATCAATGTATCCGCACAGGGGATTGTGACAAAGGTAGGAGCCGGAACGGGGAGCACGCAGGTGACCGCTGCATGCGGCGGTTACAGTTTTACTGTAATTGTAACAGTTGCATAGAAATTTCATATTGATAAACGTAAAGCCTTTCTTTTCGGATTTTTATGAAAAGAGAGGCTTTGCGTATGGTGAACGATAGTTATTTATTGTGGAACGAATGCAATGCGTTCCCTACATAGTGTGTTTGAATAAAAAATAAGCGGCTGCCATTCGTTTAGCAGCCGCTTTATTCTGCGCCATTATTGAGTGTCAAAACCAAGCGTCAAGGGGTCAGAGTAGATGACATTTGATTACTTCATATCACCAATGTAAAGCGTCTTGCCCGGAGGGGCTAATATTTCACTCCCCTTTCCATCAAGTTGGCTAACTCTGGGTTATCTTATTCTATCTCGTGATTATTGAAAAGATATAAAGTGAATTAAAAAAACGTGAGCTGATCCTTATCTTTCTTTATTTCTTTTGTTTCCTTCACTTTATCATCTATTTGACTTTTCACTTCAACCTCTCGATTTTCCTCAGGGGATTGCTTTTTATTGTCATCCGGTATAAAGGGAATCAAGCCCGCTTCATATGCTTGAACCTGTAACTCGCGGGACGCATGGCGTATATCAACAATAAACCCACTCTTTGTTTCAAACATCCAAATCAGCGGATTGTCCGCTAACTTACTTGCAAGCGTCCACTCGGGGTCAAAAGTGTACATCCCCACATATTTTGATATTTCACTTGCCTTGTTTCCGGCAGTGCTTGCCGATAAATTGAAGCCGGCTGCTAAATCCTTGGCACTCATGTATTCTTTCTGTGACTTATCAAAAATGAAATTATTGGAGCCGACAGCGTATACAATTCCGCATGCCCATGTGTTGGCTTTGCCGCTTAACAATGGCGACGGGCGTTTGCGGCAGAGCGTTTCAAGCAGCCGCAAGCACACATCGGTATATTCATCGTTGAGGCGCTGCTCACAGAAAGCTATTATAATTGTTGCTATTTCATTGTATTTTTCTTGCATTGATTTAGGAATATTCATGATTCATCTCCGTCAGAAAGGTTGATATTATACTCTTTTAAAAGCATCAAAGCTTTCGCAATACCCTCATCGCTGAAAGAACAGGATTTCGAGCTTTTGATGTTTATTATTAAATCATCGTCAGAAAGCTCGTCTAACACATCAAAATCATAGCCTTTCCAACTGCGGCGGTATTTTGTACCGCGCTCGTTTTCCTCCCATGAATTTAGATACAGTAGCATAAGGGTCAGTTCTTTAATATTATCATGCAGATTTGACATGATCTCACTCCTATCTATTCATTTATATCTGTTTTATCAAAAATTATGAGTTATTGTAAGTGAACTATACAGAGGAAGTCTTCATGGCATTTAATACAACTTATAATTTCCCCACACTCAAGCGACACTCTTCAGCGTGTTTAAAACTTCGCTGATCTTCACAAAAACACTCCGAGCCGTTGAATAAATAACAAATAAATTTGTTGAACTATCGGAAATCTGCGGGTTTTCCTCAAGAGATGTCAATGTTTTGCCGTTGTCATCGCTGGACATGAACTGCGGATACGCTTCGTTTTGCCATATGTCGGGCTGGGTGCCCTGTTCAAGTAGCCAAAAGACAAATTCACTGTATTCCGATTCGTAGGATGCTCCGACGTGGGTGATACTCTTGAAAAACCAGGTGTATTCCGGGTACATGGAGGTAGAGGCATCAATGATATGGTCGGCAGATAAATGATTGTGTCCCGCGCAATAGTTTTGCTGAACATAATCTTTCGGCAAAGTTGAGCCAACAGGTGCACAGTGTGCACCTCCACTCGCGCAGGTTGTTTCAACCAATCCGTCGTTTTGCGCTGTTGCTGAAGTGTAGATGGGTATGGAATAAATACTGTAATGCGAGGTAAAAGCTACCTTTGTGCCGTCGGCAATAATGCCATCAATTATCTCTTTGGCTCTTTGGTGGACATTATATTGAAAGTCGTCAATCTTTGCGATGAGTTCGTCATTTCTTGTTTCATCCAACATGATGCTTTTGGCATATTCATATTGATCTGTCTGAACGAAGGACCATAGCCCGGGCATTGTGAACGCAATATTGCAAAGAACCTCATCATAAAGCCTGTTAAGTACAAAATCAACACAAACACCTGCTAGTGCCAAAATTTCATCCAGCTTGCCAAGCTCAAAAAGCAAATCCAATGCCGGTGCCAAAAAGACGCGTTTGCCGCCTTCAAGAATATATTTTACCAGTGTAATTAAACTTGCACTGCTAAGCATAAACTCTCTTGCAAGCAAGTCGCTGGTAAGAAGATTTCCGGTAAAAGCCGAACAGAGGAACGCGCAGCTGTTTACATCATCACCGCCGTATTTGTTAAAATAAGCCATTGCTTGTGCGCCTCCAAGGCTGCAGGCGGCTAGATTAACTTTATCGTGTCCGGTTGTTTGCTTAACATTTCTAATGAACACATCCAGATTATCCGCGTTGTCAAGCGGAGAAAACCGCCAATCGTAATTAAAGAAAAAAACATGATCGCTACCATACCGGTCACATGCGCTGTCTAAAAGAGTGCGCCCACCGTAGTTTAGGTCTTTAAAAGTCATTTCGGGATAATGGTCAATCGAAAGTGGGAATTCCGGGCTTTTAATATCATTTGCCGGTGTACCGTCTGGATTAAAAGCAATTGGCAGAAAGATATTATTGGCGGTTGAAATGAGCAAATTACTAAGAGCGTTCCAATCTTCTTTTATGAGTGCGGTAGCCGCAGGCACGATTAATGGCGATAATAAGTCCTTGTCCAGCGTTGGGGGAAAAACTTTGATTTCATTCCCATTTTCATCAATGTATAGCGGAAAGTTAGCCATACCGCTTATGACAATAAAAGGATAATTGTCGCAATCGCAACGACCTGCCGCAGAAGCAGGCATTTCGCACAAAACAAACATCGTTAACGCAAGAAAAACAGAAATAATTTTTTTCATTATATGCGACCTTTATTGAGTACAAAAGTCTGCCCTGCTTCGCCGAGCTTGCTTTCCACTATTTGTACCTTTATAATATTTGTTGTGCCGCTGACATCGAGCGGGACACCGCCGGTAATGACGACCAGATCACCTTTGTTAACAAGTTCGGTTTCCAAAGCCCGTTCAACCACATGGTCAAAAAGCTCGTCGGTGGAGGTTTTTACCCCTGCCATAACCGGGTATACTCCCCAGGAAAGCGCAAGTTGCCGCCAAACTATTGGTTCAATGGCTGCTGCGATAATTGGCGAGTCCGGGCGGAATTTTGACACCACACGTGCTGTATGCCCGGATTTTGTCACGGTAATAATGGCGGCGGCATTCAAGTCCTGCGCCGTGGTGCATGTCGCGTGGCTGATGGCATCAGTGATATTGCGCATAGGGAAACGGTTTTCCTCAAACCTTTTTTGGTAATTAATTTCACTTTCTGTTTTTACGGCAATTTTTACCATTGTTGCAAGGCTTTCAATCGGATATTTGCCTGCGGCTGTTTCGCCGGAAAGCATGATGGCACTGGTGCCGTCATAAATCGCATTTGCGACATCCGTCGCTTCCGCCCTTGTCGGTCTCGGATTCCGCATCATGGAATCAAGCATTTGAGTGGCGACAATTACTCGTTTGCCCGCTGAATAGCATTTTTTTATCAGCGTTTTTTGTATAAACGGGATGTTCTCAAACGGGATTTCCACGCCCATGTCGCCCCTGGCAATCATGATACCGTCGCTTGCATTGATGATTTCATCAATGTTGTCGACACCTTCTTGGTTTTCTATTTTTGCAACGATGTTTAGATGCTCGCCGTTGTTCTTTTCAAGCAGGTTACGGATCTTTGTTATATCCTCTCGCGTTCTGACGAAAGATGCCGCGATAAAATCAAAATCATTTTCAATACCAAAAATAATGTCCGCTTCATCTTGCTTGCTTACATAAGGTAGGCGTATCTTTACACAAGGGATATTGATGCTTTTGTTGTTGGATAAAACGCCACCTGTGATAACGGTGCAATGAATATCGTCCTGCTCAATGCTGTCGATAAAAAGTTCAATAAGACCGTCGTCGATTAAAATGGTGCATCCGATTGGCAAATCCCCGGGCAACCCTTTATGGGTAACGGCTACCATACGATTGTTCCCGAGAATATTCTTGGTCGTCAGCGTGAACGTTTGCCCTTCGACGAGTTCAATCTGCCCGTTTTCAAATTTTTTTATACGGACTTCCGGCCCTTTGGTGTCGAGCATTAATGCTATCGGAAAGTGAAATTCCTTTCGGATTCTTTTGAAAGCTTCGATTCGTTTTCGATGGTCTTCATGGTTGCCGTGCGAAAAGTTAAGCCGCGCAACATTCATGCCGCCTTTCATCAGTTGCCTGAGAACCGCTTCATCATCGGTTGCGGGGCCTAATGTGCAAATAATTTTAGTTTTCAGCATACGGCTCACTCCTTACTGTTTACAAGTGATATTGTAATATATTGTGACGGACATAGCAATCAATATATTGAAAAGTGAAACAACCAGTGCAAGAAAAATTCCAAATATAAAATAGATAAATTACGAAATGTATTGTAATTCAACCGATAATTGACTACAATGCATATGAAAAAAAACTGTTGAATTTTCATGGGGCAATTGAAAAATTATCTGACACTTATAGGGAGTAGGGGATGCCGTATGATAAAAACTATAAAAGATAAATTAAAAAAGGAGTACACAACCCTCAGGCAAGAGGTGACGTGGGTAGAATACGCTTTGTGGTGGGTCGTTAGATTCTTTTTACTGTATGCGTTTGTCAGTGCCATTCGGCAAGAGCGAAATGAGGTCACTATCCTTCAATTGGGTGCGGAGTTTGGGCTGTCATTTTTACTGCCTCTTTTGCATCTTTTACCGAAAAATATTTTTCTTGCTCGCATTAATTATCGGGTACAGAGTGCCGTCATCATTATGCTGTTCGTTACCGCATACTTTGGGCAGTACAAAGGTTTATATAGCAGTATGGAGTGGTATGATGCCTATCTTCACATTATCGGCTGTTTTTTGTTCGTCTATGCCGGCTACGAGTTGACAATGGCTCTAAAGCGCGACGATTTGCCTTTGGCACCGGTGGTGGCAGCCATGTGCGGTTTTGGACTTTCGTTTTTCTTCGCTGTCGGGTGGGAAATATTCGAGTTTTTTTGCGACAGTTACTTTCCGAGCAGCAACTCACAAAACTGGACAAATATCAATTCGAATCAGCTATTAGCCCTCATGCCGCAGATTGACCCGCGCAGGCACGCCCTGCTTGATACGATGTCGGACTTGGTTGCAGGGACTATCGGTTCGTTGCTGGGTGGGCTTGCACTGTACCCTTATGTGTATTTCACGAATAAAAAAGCATCCGGACTTACTTTGCTCAAAAATAAAACCCATACAACCAACGTGGCAAGCAAGCAAAAACAACGTCAGTTTGGTTAATGAATAAGACCATTGTAAGCAGAGCGAAGAAAGCTTCGCTCTTTTTTTTTACTTTGAAAATACTCGGCGAATATGCTATAGTCTTAAAAGCATAAGATAGGGACGGAGGAAAAACCGGTTGATACAGGCGATAAAAAATAAATTAAAAACCGAATATGGTTTTTTTCGCAAAGAAGTCACTTGGGTTGAATATGCTTTTTGGTGGGTTGTGCGGATTGCCATACTCTTCGTTCTGGCTAAGTCGGCATTTGCGGGTGACCCGGATGATTTGATTTTGCGCCTTAGTGCGAAGCTCGCGTGCACCTTTATACTTCCCGCTCTTCATCTGCTGCCGCGAAGTATTTTTTTAGCACGCCTTTCTTACCGGGTTCAGACTTTGGCATCGGTGATGCTGTTCCTTACCGCAGTGTTGGGGCAGTATAAAGGCTTCTACAACGGTGTTGAATGGTATGATGCGTATCTGCATACATTTGGCTGCTTTGTCTGCGTTTTCGCGGGTTATGAGCTGACGTTGGCTTTGCAACGCGACAGGCAACCCCTGGCACCGGTTGTCGTCGCTATGAGCGGGTTCGGGTTTTCTTTTTTCTTCGCTGTCGGGTGGGAAATATTTGAGTTCGTGAGCGATACGTTAACACGCGGCAATGCACAAAATTGGGCGTTTTCAAACTCTGAGGGGCTTCGTTCGTTCTTTCCGGATTTGGAGCCGCAACGATATGCCTTGCTTGACACAATGACCGATTTGATGTTCGGCACGGTTGGGTCGATTATTGGTGGTATTATATTGTTTGTTTATGTATGCCGGAAAAACAAGAAGGATGAAGCTAGCAACAAGACACTGTAGCATAGCCACACAGTGTTACCGATTCTCGGGCGGTTAAGACGAAAAGCGAGGGAGAAGATGTAGCGGAGCCCGCAACGGAATAAGGATGAAAATAGTTGCAGAAATTAAACAGGAGGCGACCCGGTAAATGGGTAGCCTCCTGCCTGGTTTATCTGTTAGAGTTGAATTAAATGGCTTCTTTTTGACGCTTTGCTTTTATTTTTTCTTGTATAAAAGGTGCTAATTTGGCAACAATGAGAAATGCGAGCAGGCCATAAAGTGTGCCGACGACCATTCCCGCGAGCACATCTGTGCAGTAATGCACATGCACATAAATCCGAGAGAACGCGATGAGAAATGCTAAAATCAGCGGCGGGATATAAATCCGTTTCTTTCCGGTGAAAATCAATACGACAGCTGCCGCAAAGGAAGAGGATGTATGCCCGGAAGGAAAGGATAAGCTGTGCGGGCGCTCAATCAGCTGCGGATAATTAAACATACCTTTCCAAGCTTCAAGTTCAAACGGCCGCGTCCTGCTAATGAATGGTTTGAGAATGTTATCGTTGATTAGCAGTGATATGAGCAGGCCGGTGATCATCATAAGACCGAATTTACGATACTTTTTGAAAAAAAGTAAAACAAGAGCCAGAACAATCCAAATAATTCCACCATCACCCAAACGGGTGATAAACGGCATCAAGACGTCTAAAAACGGGCCCCATAAATATTTTTCCACAAACTGAAAAACCGCCCAGTCAAAATCTAAGATATGTT
>CAZMSM010000042.1:0-10898 GCA_964568955.1 uncultured Eubacteriales bacterium
GGATAACATTCATCGGGACCGGGTCCCCCGAGCCGGGGCCGTTGCCCTCCATCGCGATAATTCCGTCCATAATATGAAGTTTGGGTTTGATGAGCACATTTAAGTCCGCGAGCATCTTTGAAAAGTTGTCCGCATCCGGATATTGGGCATGCCCGGCACCTTTGTTGAAGCCGTACACGCAACCATATGTGTTTTTTACAGCACCCGTCAAGCGCACAAGCGCGTGCGTCTTCATTTTACATAGGTTGATGATGGCGTCTGCATCCACAACGCCCTTGCAGATTGTAAAGTTTTTAACGGCCTTGCCCTGTGGGAAATCGATTTTTATGCCGTTATTAAAGTCCCCTTCTTCAAGACTAAATTCTTCAGCCACGGGTTTGAGCCCTGCGGCCTCGGCAACCTTGAAGGGTGTGGTAACGGCCCCCGGTGAATCGCCGTAAGTCAAGTTTTTATACCTCTGTTCCCTTAAGAGTTTTGCGATAGCATACAAAACCGTGGGGTGGGTTGTAACCGCTTGCTCCGGCGACGCTTTGCGAAGCAGGTTGGGCTTGAGTAATATCTTTTCATCGGGCCTTACGAACACACCGATACCGCCTAAAAGGTCCACGCCCTTTTTAATGACCTCATAAACGGCAGCATTTTCATATGTGTCACACTGCATGAGAACGACTTTGCTTTTAGCCGCGTTTTCCATAAAATCTTCCTTTCAGTCGGTCGATAAAGCTTTCATTTTGATTATACCATAAACATTCCAATTGCAAAAGAATATAAAAAAACAAGGAGCGCAGGCAGGCATGAAGCCGTCTGCGCTCCTTGTGAGCGTCAAATGTATCATATATGTCGTTGTTTTTACTCTTGGTCTAATACTTTAAACAGCTCATCAAATGACAAGTCGCTGTCTTTGCCTTTTTCAACAATCAGTTTGTTGTAGCGAGCAAGCCAGTAGGGCATGATGAGGTTGTATGAGTTGTGCAGTCGCCTTACCCCTGCTTGCCCTTGTTTTGCGTGGAAGAAGTTTGTACCCACACTACCGCGCTCGTCCATTGCCATGGCATAGGGCCTTGTATCGTCTTTGTAGAACATAAAGCCTTCGTCTTCGCGCATATCCGGACGGCTGGAGTTGTCAATGAATAATTGGCGAGAGCTGACAGGGTAACGATTGATCTGCCACTTGAGCATATCAATACAAGAGCGCCCAAAACCGTCAAACTGCTCTTTTTCATTGTTGATGACCTGATAAATCAGCGACCATTCGACGTCCCTTGCGTATTTTTCAAGCTCCCACCAGGAGTCCGCACCCTGCCTGTATTTTTCAAGCAGAAGGGGGTCGGTTTCCAACTGGGCCAATGTGTAGTAGGAAACGGCAGCCATGCGCACATCGGAGTAATTCATAATCTTAAGAACACGGTTGAAGATCTCCTCATCGGAATTTTCATCATCGACAAGGTCTTTTGCCATGATGCGATAGCGCTCAAAATGTTCCCTGAGTATATCGGCATAACGGTAGGGCTCATCAAGGGCAAGCTTGCGGTATTCTTTGTTCCACTGCTCATCGCCTGTGACATGGTGGGCGACTTTGTACAGTTGCAACAGGATAGACAAACCGAGCGGTGCATCTGAAAAACCAAGGCTGTACTTGTTGAGATAATATTCACGGTTCATGCGTGCCCAAGATGTCGGCTGACCGCCGGCGTCGGTATGGCAGTAGTCATTATCCGTAAAATGCTTGGCGTGGCGATGAGCAATCGTTTTAATCATCTGCGCCAGTTCGGGGTCTTCCGGACCTAAAATGTCAAAAGCCAAGTGCCAAACGGCATAATGCCCAACGAGCTCATCGTTGGATGTGTCGCTTTTAAAGGTAATGTCATCATCGCCCCAATTTTTGCCTGTTTTGGGGTTGACTTCATCCGTATAAAGTTTTCTCAGCCTTTCCGGAATTTCCATAGAACTGTCAATATTCAGCAACGGCGGCACATCGTCGCCTTTTTCGCTGGTAGAAGGAATGCGTACCGAAATCAGCTTGCCGTCCGGGGTGAACTTTTTGCGAAAGAAAACGCCGTCCGAGTGAGGAATCGGATCGTTTTCCGAGTCGTTGACATGGTAGGAGCGTGCGATATAGCCTTCCACATTGCGGAAGACAATTTCCGGCATACCTTCGGTTGCCCAATCCTCCGGGTTAGCGGGCCCGACAGTCGACACTTTGTAGCCGACCGGACCCGTTTCCGGCATGTTAATTTTATATTCTTTGCCCTCTTTTAGGAACTCTTCACTGGCCCTGTTGGTTCTGGGCTGATTGTAGCGCACAAAGGATGGAACAGCCCCCTTCCAAGCAGGTATGTAAGCAAGCAGAAGAATGGCCTCTGTCCAGCGGGTGGCAACTTGTTTGGCATGGGCGACTTCTTCCTTTGTAGAGGTTGGGTCGTCCCTCAATACGGCATAGCGGCAGATGTCACCCATGGCAACAAGGGCTGTCCATAAGCCGTCATTGTCGGATTCCCTTCCGACCCAGCGATTATTCTTTTCATCCCACCGAGCACCGCTGAGCATCCCTCTGCGTTGCACATGTTTTACATCAACATCCGACAAGAAAATCGCTTTTTCTTTTGCGGACATATATTTCATCGCAATATGTGCCACGCTTGTTTTGGTCAACACATAAACGCCATTGTCACCATCGCCGTCAACCGCTTGCACTTCGTTATCAAGCATATAAGCCGTTGCGCGGAAACTTTGGACACGGTCGAGTGGCTCGTGCTCTGTTTCACAAATGCGCCACAAACCTTCCTTACTGCCAAGCCAAAGCACGCCTTGTTCGTTTTCATAAACGCAAGTAACCATCTCCGGCGTTAAAAAATCCGGCAGGCGTTTGGTTTGCACAGCATTCAGGGCTGTTTTAGGCAAACTTTCCAAAAGCTTTACTCTTTCAGGGTTGTCCTCTCTTTTGTGCCTTATCGCAAGGCGCTGCAGCGTCTCTTTCATTTCAACGGGCGTGCCTTGATAATCCCTCTTCAACATTTGCTTGCCTCTCATTCATATAGTTTTTGTGTAGGAACACTCACCGGCATATTCTACTATCCCACACCGACTGTGTCAAGCGAGTACAGACCGGTATCGGTCTTATTTGTTTTGCAAAAAGGTAAAATGTGCCCGGCTCACAAGATTATTTCGTTTGATACAAATAGGAGTTGCCTTGTTTACCCGTACGCTCAACCGCACCCATGTAATGCAAAATGTTAAGCGTCATTTGCGATGCCCGTAACCTAATCTTCGCTGTTTTTGCAAAATCTTTGGTGGTAAAGGGCATCGGTAAACTTGTTGGCAACAAATCAATGTAATCTTCGGTACTGCTCAGATAAATTTCACCCGTAAGCGCAAGGGGCATTCGCTCGCAGCGGGAGGAGCCTTTTTTCTTGTCCTTGCTCCAACCGTCAAGGTAGCGGTACTCCTCCACTTCCAACAACACAAGGCAGATGGTTAAATTCGGGTGACCCAACATCTGTTTGATTTTATACAGTTCAAAACATGCGTCAAAAGCAGTGCCGGTTTTGGGACTTTTGCGTTTTTTGGTCACGTGACCGGTTTCTCTGTCAATCCAGCACAGCCATTTTGTCTGTGCGATTGGGTACACGACCGTGACCCTTGCACATGCCAAAAACGCGGCGAGCTTGTTCCTGAGTTTGTCAAAGCCCTGCGTTTGTATTTCAATAATACCATTTTCGCCCACAATATCGGCAACGTACCGACCGATTTTTATCTCCGTCTCGTCGGTGCCTGCCGCAAAATAATGCTTTAACACAGCATGCAATGTTTTTTCCGAAAGGGTGCCGATGCCGTTTTTCCCTGTGTCATTTTCTTTAACAAATTCGTAGGCATCACAAAAGACTTGCGGGTTCATGTTCCACCTCAAGCAGCTTAACTTTTTATTGCTTATTCAAACCTTGTTGTACCGCTAGGGCACCAAGGCATTGATCACATAGCATATTGCATCGTTGTCGTTTGAGGGCGCGATTCTGTCGGCCACTTTTTTAACATTGTCCGGCGCGTTTTCCACCGCATAGGCGATATCCGCAAGCTCTAGCATGGTGATGTCGTTTTCAAAATCCCCAATGGCAACGGCTGTATGGATACCCGGGCACATCTCTTCTTTCAAAATCCTTACGCAGTGACCCTTACCACTTTCTTTTATATGCATCTCCAAACCGAACGGCCAACTGCGGTCAAATAAAAAACGGTCATGGAACTTTTCATTCAGGTCACGGGACATGGCGGCCGCGTCATCGGCTTTATAAAACCGGAACAATAATTTATACACCTTGCTTGACTCGAACAGCTGCGTGATTGCCTGTGCGGATTGGTTTTCAATACAAACCCAGTCGCCGTGCGTGTAGACCTCGTAACTGTTTATTTTATCGCCATAGTTGCTGTCAATGTAAGCCAAAACATCATCGTAATAGCAGTCCAAGGGAAATTCCCGAATGGTTTTGCGGGTGTTGACATCATATATCATCGTGCCGTTGACGGATATCACCGGGGCGTTTGGCACAAAGGGAAAGTTGAACACATGTTCCGGCATTCTACCCGTTGAAACGGTGAACAAACCGCCATGCTCTTGAAATTCTTTAATGGCTTTGATGTTATTTCCGGAGATTTCTCCTTTTGAATTGACCAGTGTTCCGTCAATATCGGTACAGATTAGATAACCTTTGTATTTTTGCAAATTTATGTCCTCGCCTTTTATTATTATGCGTTATTTGGGTTGTTCAAGCGGATTACCGGGTGTTCGCTTGCAACTTAGAATGCTTCCGTCATAAACATTTCTTTTTGCGGGAAGAGTGACGTCAAAAGCTCCTGCTTGCCATAAAGCTTGACCGCCGCGTATTCAAGCTCTTTGCTCAGGGACGTATAACCCACGGTAAAGCGGGTGAGTGCTTGGATGTCACAGGTCAAATCGGGCGCGGCTGTGGTTTTTTGAACATTCACGCTACCGTCTTCAAAGCTGACGGCAAAAATGCCGTTATTCAAGGCAATCGAGTTGTCATTAACTTCAATATTCACGCTCGCATTGATGCTAGGCGTTTTGGTGTAGGCCAACACTTTCTCAACATCAATGATTCTGTTCATCCCGCCGGTAGAGAGTTCCCGGTGCATCAGGTTTGGTTCCGGAACAATCAGTGTAAAGTCGATAAAGCTTGGGAAATAACCCTTGAATGCTTTAAAGACAGGGTGAAATGTTGATAAAAACCCAAGCATACCCTTGAGTGCATCATAATTTTTGAAAGCAAGTTCCTTAACATCCATCTCATTTTGAACCTCGGAGGAAGCGTCGTAGGAAACATAGCAGGACGGATTGCCGTCACTGTCATACCAAATATAGGTGTTGTACAGCTCTTTGTAATTGTCCCTATCAAAAAGTTCCTTCCACCCCTCGTCGGTGCGAACAACGGCTAAGTTTTTGTTTGCTGTAAACGCGGCGTAAATATCTTTTAAATCGTCTAAATCTCTGTCATAAACAAACAGTTCCGCCCTGCCGGGTGCTTTAAGCCCTGTAAAGGCGTTGAGCGGCATGCTGACGAGCTGCTTGTCATAGCAAACTTCATACCCAAACATGCGATAGTAGGGGTGTGAAAACGGAAAAAGAAAAGAAAAAATCTGCTCGTTCGCGCGCATCTCTTCAAAGCAATAATGAAAGAGCTTCCTGACGTGCCCTTTGTTTCGCTCTTGCGGCAAGGTTGCCACTGCGCCGATACCGCCCATTTTTACATCGTTGCCGTTGAATTTAATAGTATAGGGCTCTATGCAAGTGGTCGAACAAGCCTTGCCCGTATCGTCAAAAACCGCCCTGACTTTCTCATAGCCGCGTTTGGTCTTTTCCGGGTCGCTAAAGTCCTTCCTTGAGTTGTAGGACGCGGACCGGAATTTGAGTATCTCCATGTGTTCCTCGGGTAAAATTTTTCTGACTTCCATTCATTTGCTCCTTTACTTATTTTTGCTCATTAAAATTTAAAAAAGTGCTTTTTATCCCGTGGGATTGAATCTATTGTTGTGAACAGCTGTGTATAAAAGCTGTGCGTTTCTTGTGTCCCGGCATTGAGCCCTATGACCGTGCCGTGGTCGCCGTTTAAGGTGGGCATGACATTCCATTTTCCGCTTTCAATGTTTTCGGCATCAAAATCTTTCCACGGCTCATCAAACGGATACCTTGCCGACACCACATTGACAAGCCCGTCGTTTGGGAGCCACGTTTTGTCAACTACAATGTCCGACACGGTGTTTTCCGCATAACGTCCCATGAGCAGTGCCGTTGGCATGAGGATAAGGAGGGTGTCCAGCTCAGGCACCTGGTTGCCGGTTAAGGCGCTCTCTTTCGTTGTACAATAAGAGTAGGATATATAGGTGACCGAGTCAACCGGTTCAATCAGCTTATTCGTCTGTGCGGCACCTTCCAAGGATAAATCATAAGCGGCGTTATCCGTCCCCGTGCCGAAAACTTTTTCCAATATACCATTCATTTCACTAAAGCTCTTTTTCTCCCCCGGAAGGCAGGTAATGCCAAACTGTTCGAGCTGAAAGTCAAGATACCCATTCGCCGGGGAATTCCCCGCTACACCCGCAAAAGCAAGGCAGGCGTCCAGCAGTAGGGTCGTTAGCTTGTATTCGTCCAACACGCACACCATTGTCGTACCGTTGTTGGGGGAATCCAGTGTTGTGACACTGTTCACCCAATCGCCGTGCCCGCCCTTAAACAGTAAGGATACGGCATCGCCACCGGCTTGAACTTCTTCCCCTGCTCCATTTTGGAGCAAAGATGTCAACAGCCTGATGGTCGGGCCGCCAAAGCTATGGCTGACCAAGTTAATTTTCTTCATCTGTCCCGCTTTTGTTGAGCTTCCCCAACCTTCAAACAGCGGCTTTTCATAGCTTCTGCCAAAACGGGCGTGGTTATGCGCTTTGGCGTGCGCTTCGCCATAGTCAACGGTTGTCCCTGTCAACTGGGCATACAGTTCACAGGTTCTGTCCCAAGTGCTTGAAAACGGACCAACCGATGCCTCGTGCACCGCATAGCCTTGTGTTGCAAGGTATTGTGACAGGCTGCCCGTTGTCGCACCCCAATAGGGGGCTTTTTCGTTAATGCCGGAGCCCGCACCCCAACCGCCGAGGCCGTGAACAAGCACGTAAGGGTATTGAAGGGGTTCCTCAATGATTAGACCGAGTGCTTTGTCGTAAAGACCCAGCGGGTACGGGATAATTGCGGCGGCCAAAATGCAAGCGACCACAATGACTGCTATTATTTTTTTGGAATGTTTTTTCTTCCCCGTCGTGCCCGGCGTGGCAGGTGCCGCTGACAGGTACTCTGCCGGCAACTGAATGTCATCCTGTGTATCCTGCGTTTCCATCCTATCCAAAAGTTATTCCTCCTCCACACCTGTCGAAGTCTTTTTTTCGAAAGAACCCGACTTCGGGGCATTCTTTTGAAAATCAGCGATCGGCCTTTTAAACAAGCCGGCTAAAACGGCCTTGATGCCCGCCGCCGGAATAAACACAATAATACTCAGCACCATGCCTAACTCTTTAAACACGTTGCTGTTTTTATAGGACTCACCCTTGAGCCTGCTTGAAAACGCCCCCGCTGCCGCACCGTAAACGTTACCAATCATAATCTCCCGCACGGCGCCGAGAATCCCCAAGGCTTTTTCCTGCCCATAAATTTCTCTTATCCGCTCCCAGGCTTCCTTATCCGGCTTGCCCTTTTTGTCGGCATAATGCTGCGCGAACAGAATAGCCGGCAGTTCATCCGTCGGTGTCCCTTGTGCACAACCTGCCAAAAGCTGCTCAATTTCCTGCGCGCTGAGCCCTGCTTCCAGCGCCCAATTCGTATGTGCGTAGGAGCACATCTCGCAACCATTGACCTCGGTAACCGCAAGCATAATCCGTTCGATAAATGCCTGCCCGACCAGCCCGTCTTTCTTCGCACGTTTTAAATGCTTCATTGTCCGCAGCCCATTATAGAGTACCGCATAAAACTCGCGGTACGAATACTGTTTTTTAAAAGATTTTTCCGCCACTTTTACTCCCCCAAAGGTTTATCGCGCCCAAGGCATACCACTCACTTTTTAATAAACCCGCCGTAAACGACCTTTGCATCGTTCACCACAATGACAGCATTCTCAAGAGAAGCTCTAATGATGCTTACCGCCTGAGGGATGCGTTTGCGTTTGATATGCAACATCATCAGCTCCCGCTTGCCGTCCTTGCCCTTGCCGTTTATTTGCGTCACGGCAAAATTGTTTTCACGAAGCTCATCTGCCAGTTTCATGCTTTCTTCACCGTCGGGCACGATTACTTGCACCGAGCAGAGCCCGAAAGCGAGTTTGTCCTCCATCCAGGAGCCCAAATAATTGCCGCAAGCGAAAGCTAAAGCAAAGACAAAAACCCGAAGCAAATCATCCTTAAACCCTGTCAAGACAGTTCCGGTGATAAACAACCAAAGAATAACTTCAAAAAAAGCGATAAATGAGCCCTTGACTCTCTCCCCACGGTTAATCAGTACGCTACGTACCGTTGCGACCGAAACTTCCAAGATTTTACCAAAAAAAATGATAAAATAAATAAGGATGCTACTTGAGTTTAAAAAATCCATGTTTAAAAAATGCTCCATTCAATTCGTTGTGTTTGAGTTCCCGCCCGGCAATGCTCATGGCGTTTGCCGGCATTTTATCAAACACTTACAGCAATTATACAATATTTCCCTTCATTTGTCGATTAAGTCACGCAAAAATCAAACCGGCAACCTGCGCTTGCAAGCAGCCGATTTAAGATGTGCATTGTAGCCTTCTGCTGTTTTGGTAAACCGGTTACCGACCCTTTTCTTTTGCGCGTTTGTCGTTGATAATCTGCATTTCTTTTTCCGTTATCACGGCGCAATCGTTTTCTTTAGCCCATGCGACACAGCTGTTGAGCACCGTGTTGAGAAACACGCGCGGCACCTTCACGAGCATTTGGCAAGCCTCGGGCGTAAACTGCACTGCCGGGTCAATTCTGTCCGCCGCGTATTGAACGGTGCTCAATGCCAACCCCTTTGTTTTGGGGATATTTATAAAGAGTGGTTTCCTAAAGCGTTCAAACCAGAAGCGCGTATTATCCCGATAGCCGTAATCAACCGGCACCCTTGGAAAACGCCGGGCTTTGACACCGTTGATGATAGCCGCTTTATACGCCGGCTTTAACAAAATTTTATCGATTTTCAGGATGAAATGTGCGCCCATGGGGCTGGTTATCCCGTTAAAATCGTGGTATGGGGGCGGGTATTCGTCCAGCGGCACATCATTTTGGGCCCCGTCAAGTTCCTTGAGCCATGTGCATTCAAACACTTGAAAAGCCTCGTCGATTATTTTGGGCAAAGTAATGCCGGGGGCCTCTTTGTGCATAAAACCAT
The DNA here is from genome assembly GCA_964568955.1 of uncultured Eubacteriales bacterium. Lineage (GTDB taxonomy): Bacteria > Bacillota > Clostridia > Oscillospirales > Acutalibacteraceae > UBA1447. The sequence continues at coordinate 9,434 of CAZMSM010000042.1, forward strand.
CTATGAGGGTGAAACTGCATTTCGACATTTTTTCTTCAGTGGTTTCACCCGGGAACCCAAGGCGCACGCATTCTTTGAGCTATTTTTTATTATCGGGGATAAAATTTAAAGAGCATTTTCCGGTTTTCAAGATATTGATTGCGGTGTTGGAACTGTTACGGCACTCAAGGAGCATGGCATAACTGTCTTTCCCCGCTATATAGTAGGGAAAACACAGCGAGTATGCGCCCATATTTGTCAGCCCCGTTGCCATATCAACAGTGCCCACCAAGACCGTTGGCATCGGGAAAAAGCCGGATGTTTGATAAAAATTGTCGACAATTCTGAGTTCTTCAAATGAAGCCATAAGTTCCCCCTTGGTGTAATATTTTACTACCATTATTCTAGGCTTCGCATGTCCGCTTGTCAAGCAAAAACGAGTACAATTTATGATACAAAGTATGATTCCGAACACCGCGTGAGAAACCCTTAAAGCAGGCATATTGAGCAGTGAAAGCCACCGATTTAATCTTTTGAAATTTTTAAAATATGTGTGACAAAATGCTGTTATTCTCAAATGGTTTGTGTTAAAGTATCTTGAAATGAAAATGTATGAAGGAAGACATAATGAGCTATTTTATTCTTTGCGCTGATGTTGCGCTGATGGTGCTGATTTGGCCGGTAAACCGTTGGGTGATGAAAAACGGGGGCCGCACGCGCAGTATTGGGCTTGCGATTACATTTACTGGGACGATATTGGCCGCGTGTGGGGCTGCCGTGACGGGTCAGCCGTTTTTTTCGGCAACGGCTATGATTTTTGGTTCCATAACTGCCCTTGCTTACGACTTCGGTTTTTGCATGATTATCTTTTTTTGTTTAAAAATCGGGCCTGCCGGGGCAACGTCGGTTATAAACAGCCTTGGCTTTTTGTTCCCCGTATTAATCGGCATCATTGCTTTTTCCGACGGCAAATCACCTTCACTTTGCGTTGTTTTGGGTATCGTTTGTGTTATCGCGTCGCTTATCCTCATGGCCTTTAATAAGACGCAAGGCGAAAGCAAAGCCGCCTCGGCAAAGTGGTTCAAATGGGTTGCACTGGGCGGACTGTTTTCGGGGATTGCCTTGGGCTCGCAGTTTATCGCAACGCAAATTGACCCCATCAATGCCTTTACCTTTGCACTCGATTGCAATTTGGTCGCTTTTTCGGTGCTGGTTATTATCTCCCTTGTCACAAAGGACACGCGCCCAAAGAAGGCAGAAATAATCGCCGGTGGAATTACCGGCACCATTAACATCGTCAGCACAGTGATGCTGTTTTATCTGCTTCGTCATATGCCCGCTTTTTTGTTTTATCCGGTGATTATGACAGCACCGGTACTTATTATGCTTATTATCGGCCATTATGTGTACAAAGAAAAGATGAACCGTTTCGGCTGGGCCGCTTGTTTGATTGGGATTTTGGGGCTCGCCTTGTTTAATACATAGG
>CAZMSM010000042.1:10998-20002 GCA_964568955.1 uncultured Eubacteriales bacterium
TTTTTCAATTTATCCAAGTGCAACGTCTAAAACCATCATAATCACAAACCCAAGCGCAACACCGATAGTTGCCACATTGCTATGTTTGTGTGACTGTGCATCGGGGATCAATTCATCAACAACAACATATATCATGGCCCCTGCCGCAAACGCCAATATATATGGTAGAATCGGGATAATATGCGCTGTCAGCAATATCGTTAGTATCGCTCCAACAGGCTCTACGATACCGGACAAAAACCCGTACGAAAATGCTTTGCGTTTGCTAAACCCATTCCCGACAAGCGGCATCGAAATAATTGCGCCTTCCGGGAAGTTTTGTATGGCGATGCCAATAGCAAGGGCGTACGCGCCGGCAATGGAAATCGTCGCATTGTCTGCAAATGCACCCGCAAACACAACCCCGACGGCCATCCCTTCGGGGAAATTATGTAAAGTAACGGCAAGTATGAGCATCGTGCTTTTGTTAAGCTTTGACTTTTTGCCCTCCGGAGTATTTGAACCCACATGCAGATGTGGGATGATGCTGTCAAGCAGCAGTAAAAACCCTACACCCGACAAAAACCCAACAGCAGCCGGCAACCATGGAATTCCGCCTTGTTCGGTTGTCATTTCAATTGCGGGTATCAACAGCGACCAAACCGACGCGGCAATCATAACACCGGAGGCAGAGCCAAGCAGCAACTTCTGAATAAACGGCTTCATCCCCGATTTAAGGAAAAACACCATGCCCGCGCCAAGCGTCGTTCCCAAGAGTGGAATGCTGATACCAATAAACATATTTAACGTGTCATTCATAGTCAGTCACATCCTCATTTAATAATTTACGAAGTCGAGGCTTTTGCCACAAAGCTACACAAAGCGTTCAACCGAGTTACACTTTCTTTTGATATTTGTTAATTGTAACACAACACCCACAGAAAAAGGAACATAAAATTTCGGCAAGCAAGATAGTATAAATATGCTATTTTAATTGACAAAAATAGTCATCAATGCTAACATGTCTCTATGTAATTTTTTTCGCATGCGCAAAACTTATTTATCCGCTTTAAAGTCACCTTCATAATGGATTGTATGCTAAAACGGCGCCGTTTTTCATGCGGCACCGTGTGAGTATAAAAACTGAAATTGAGAGGAGATTACCAATGAAAAAAATTCTGTGTATCATGCTCGTGCTTGTCCTCGCATTCGGCGCATTTTCCGGCTGCGACAAAGAGGACGGCGACAAAACCACCAACGCACCAACCGCTGAAACCATCAAAGTCGGCATCCTGGGTTGCCATACGGGTGACTATGCTGTTTATGGTTTGGCAGTTAAAAACGGCGCCACACTCTACATTGACAAGCTAAACGCCGAGGGCGGCATCAACGGCAAGAAAATCGAAATCATCGCATACGACAACAAGGCTGACAATGCTGAGGCCGTCAACGCCTTTGCGCGTATGGTCGACGAAGGAATCACAGGCCTTATCGGCGACGTACTTACAGGCAATACGCTCGCAGTTGTTGCGGAAGCAAATCCGATCAACATGCCTCTGGTAACAGCTTCCGCCACAGCGGACTCGGTCACCTATGATGCAGACAACGACAAAGTGTTCACCAATGTTTTCCGCACATGCTTTATCGACTCCTTTCAAGGCGAAAAGATGGCCCAATATGCTTCGGAAGTATTGAAAGCCAAAACCGCAGCTATCATTTATGAAACCGGTAATGATTATGCTATTGGTCTTAAAGATGCGTTTAAAGCCAAAGGCGCCGAACTTGGCATGACGATTGTTCAAGAAGAAGGCTACTCCACGGGCGATAAAGATTTCAAAAGCCAAATGACCAACATCAAATCAAAGAACCCCGACGTGGTCTTCTGCCCCAACTATTACCAAGAAGTCGGACTGATGGTCACACAAGCGCGTGAAGCCGGGATTGCAGTTCCCTTCCTCGGCGGCGACGGTTGGGCGGGCGTTAAAGATTACGCTTCCGCTAAAGACCTCGAAGGCAGTGTTTTCACCTCCGGCTATGCTTCCGGCTCTACGGAAGAAGTAAAAGCGTTTGAAGCAGAATACAAAGCCAAATACGGCGAAGATACCCTGAATATGTTCTCCGCCACATCCTATGACGCAGCGATGGTACTTTGCAACGCGCTGAAAGTTGCAGAGGATAAGGGCGGCATGAAGGCCGGTTCCACCGAATACAAGCAGGCCGTCATCGATGCAATCAGGGACAAGAGTGCCGGCGTTAAAGGCATTACCAGCCCGGGCGGCTACACCTTTGATGCGAAAAACAACCCCATTAAGCCGGTTGTCATCATCAAACTTGTCAACGGTGAAGAAGTCTTTGCACAAACCTATTAATAGATAAGGCTAGACAATGATCTGATTTTTTTCTGCCTTGTGCAGTTAAGCAACTGCACAAGGCAGATTACTTTAAAACTTTCTTGCAGGCAAAGTTCGCCTTTGAAAGGATGACATCCATGTCCCTATTTTCTACCATTGTTACTCAGCTTATGAACGGTTTGCAAACCGGCTCCGTATATGCACTAGTGGCTTTGGGTTACAGCATGGTATACGGTATTATACTTTTATTAAACTTCGCACATGGTGATATTATCATGGTGGGGGCCTATACGGCGTGGCTGTTTATGGTCAATTTTGGTCAGTCCCCCTTTATTGCCGTTATTGCCGCCGTCGTCGCGTGCACTGTACTGGGCGTGGTGATTGAAAAGGTCGCTTACACCCCTTTGCGAAAAGCGCCGCGGCTGTCTTTGTTGATAACCGCCATTGGTATTTCCTTTTTGCTGGAAAACTTGGCGCAGCTTATCTTTGGCGCGGGTGCAAGGCCCGTTCCTTCCATCATTGACGTTGCACCTGTAACGGTTGGTTCTGTCAGCATAAGCGGCACGGCGATTGTTACCATTATCGTATCCATCGTGTCGATGATTTTACTTAATCTGTTGATTAAAAAATCAAAAATGGGCAAAGCCATGCGTGCCGTATCGGAGGATACCGGAGCGGCGCAGTTAATGGGCATCAGTTTGAACAAAACGATAACCTTTACTTTTGCAGTAGGTTCCGCCCTGGCGGGTATAGGTTCCGTTCTATATTGCGCAGCTTATCCGCAAGCTTCGCCGACCATGGGCGCTATGCTCGGTCTTAAAGCGTTTGTCGCCGCGGTATTGGGTGGCATCGGTTCCATCCCCGGGGCTATGATAGGCGGTTTCGCCATTGGCCTTGCGGAAGCGGGCGCGTCTGCCTTAGGGCTTTCCGTTTGGAAGGACGCGGTTGTGTTTGCCATACTTATCATTGTTCTTGTGGTGAAGCCCACCGGTATACTCGGGCGAAACCTTCAAGAAAAGGTTTAGGGGGGCAAATAGAACATGAAACAAAATGTAAACAGAATGCCCATGTGGCTGCGATACGTTATTAACTCGTCCGTCTTTGTTGTGCTTTTTTCGGCCAGCACGGGTTTGGTCAACTCCAGCGCGGTTTCAACATACTATACCAGAGTTATTGTCTTGTGCGGCATCAATATGATTTTAGCCCTTTCGCTGAATATTGCGACGGGTTACCTTGGCCAACTGCCCTTGGGGCATGCAGGCTTTATGGCGCTTGGTGCATACGCATCAGCCATATTTATGCGCAGCGTCACGGTTTCCCCAAGCGCCATCTTCCCGGTGGGCATCTTAATTGGCGGTGTAACGGCAGCTTTTGTCGGTTTTATTATCGGGATACCGGCGCTACGCCTCAAGGGGGACTATTTGGCCATTATCACCCTGGGCTTTGGCGAAATTATTCGCGTTGTGTTGCTTAATATTGACAGTGTGCTGGGCTTTAAATTTACTTACGGCGCGGCCTCGCTCAAAAATATCCCGAAAACCACAAATTTTTTCAACACTTTTCTTTGTGTTGCCATAACCTGTTTCGTTATCCATACCCTGATGAAATCCCGGCACGGCAGAGCCACGCTCGCCATACGAGATAACGAAATTGCCGCAGAGGCTTGCGGCATCAACACCACTTACTACAAAACGCTGGGCTTTACCCTGTCGGCATTTTTTGCAGGCGTCGCCGGTGCACTGTATGCCGGTTACCTTGGCGTACTGAGCCCCTCGGGTTTTGGATTTATGAAATCTATCGAAATCTTGGTCATGGTCGTACTCGGCGGCATGGGCTCCATGATAGGGTCCGTTATCTCCGCAACGGCACTGACTGCCCTGCCCGAAATGTTACGGGCATTTTCGCAATACCGCATGATTGCCTACTCCCTGCTGCTGGTCATTGTGATGATATTCAAACCAACAGGCCTGATGGGCAATTATGATTTTTCACTCAGCTCCCTGCTTGGCAAACTTGCCCGCAAACCAAAGCCAAAGGCAAAACCTAAGACCAAGCCTGAAAAGGATGGTGAGACCCATGAGTAAGCTATTACCCGTACCCAGCAGAGGAATGATACCGGAAAGAGACATCGACAGTCCACCCGTGTTGGAAGCCATTCATTTGGGGGTGGATTTTGGCGGGCTTGTGGCGGTTGACGACTTTAACTTGGTCATTGGCCGTACGGAAATATCCGGTCTGATCGGACCCAACGGCGCCGGAAAAACAACTGTTTTTAATCTATTAACAAAAGTCTACCAGCCTACCCGCGGCACCATACTGCTTGGGGACAAGGATACGGCAGGCTTGAACACCAGCCAAGTTTGTCGTGCAGGCATCGCGCGTACCTTCCAAAACATCAGGCTTTTTAAAGACATGACCGTAGCGGAAAACGTGATGGTCGGTCTCCACCAAGATATTAAATACCACATCCCGGGCGCCGTGTTGAGGGTGCCGGCCTATTGGCGGCAAGAGAAAGCGGCGCGCAAGAAGGCAGTTGATATGCTTTCTATTTTCAATATGCAGGATATGGGCGACATCAAGGCGGGCGGCCTGCCCTACGGTGCACAGCGTCGGTTGGAAATTGTCCGTGCGCTCGCAACCAACCCAAGCATATTGCTCCTTGATGAGCCGGCTGCCGGTATGAACCCTTCGGAAACGGCCGAATTAATGGAAAACATCACAAAAATCCGCGACACCTATCAAATTGCTATCATGCTCATCGAGCACGACATGAAGCTTGTCATGGGCATATGCGAAGGTATTGCGGTGCTCAATTACGGCAAAATTATAGCCAAAGGCACACCGGATGAAATTATGACAAATCCGGTAGTTGTCGAGGCATATCTAGGGAAGAAGGAGGCGTAATGACATGCTCAACGTAAATAATATTAATGTGTATTACGGTCCTATTCATGCCATCAAGGACATATCTTTCAACGTGAACAAGGGCGAAATCGTCTCCCTCATCGGCGCAAACGGCGCGGGCAAATCGACAATACTCAAAACAATTTCGGGCTTGCTGCGCACCAAAACCGGCGGTATCGATTTTATGGGGCAAAGCTTGAACACGGTCGTTCCCCATAAAATTGTTCATATGGGCATTGCACACATACCGGAAGGGCGACGGATTTTCCAACGCATGAGCGTGGAGGAAAACCTTGAAATGGGTGCCTTTACACAACCGTCTTCGTCCATCGCAAAATCCCTTGAGCATGTGTACGAACTGTTCCCCCGGCTCAAGGAACGCCGCGGGCAGATAGCGGGCACGCTCTCCGGCGGTGAACAACAGATGCTTGCCATGAGCCGCGGGCTGATGAGCACACCAAAGCTGATGATGCTCGATGAGCCGTCCATGGGGCTGGCTCCCATCCTTGTGCAACAGGTTTTCAACATCATCAAAACACTGCACGATGCCGGCACAACCATTCTGCTCGTCGAACAAAACGCCCATATGGCGCTTTCCATTGCGGACAGAGCCTATGTGATGGAAACCGGGAAAATCATCTTGACCGGAACAGGTGAAGAGCTCGCAAACAGCGATGATGTCAGAAAAGCTTACTTGGTCGGTTAATAAATCCGCAAAAATGTAACCGCCTTATCCGCAAGGATAGGGCGGTCTTTTTACCGATATTTTTAGTAGAGGGACTCGATGGCTTTGAGCTTTTCATACAGCATCTCATTGACAGGCGATTTTAATCCATATTTGTTAGACATCATCAAAACGGCGCCGGCGAGCATATCCACCTCACTGTACCTGCCCGCCTCAACATCCTGCCGCATGGAAGGCTTGCCTTGCGGATTGAGCGTGTCAATGAGTTTTAGCCAATACGGGATGTCGCCCTGCGATATTCCGATATTCTCTTTTTCGGCAAGGGGAATCACTTCGCGCATGGCGGCAATCATCATATCCCTTGTCTGCCCGGGATTCTGCGCATCCGAATAGTCCTGCCCAAAAACCGCGACAGCCTGATTGATACCGACATTGAGCATAAATTTGCCCCACATTCTCTTTTTTATATCCTCTTCCACACTGTAAGGCAAAGCCATTTTCTCAAAAAAATCTGCCACGGCCTGCACCTTTGGCGACAATTCGCCGGGCTGTGTGTCGCCGATAAAAACCACCCCTGCGTTCATATAAGTAAGGCGGTTGCCCTCTTTTACCGCATCCATCCCCTGGGCAACGGCGTGCACCACATTTGCCGCCGGGTAAGTACGGGCAATCACCTCTTCGCTTGTTATACCGTTTAACAGCGACAAAAAGAGGGTGTTTGGCCCTACCTGGTTTTTAACCGCATCGATCGCTTCTTCCAACGCCCCATATTTAACGGCAAAAATGACAAGGTCTGACGGCCCGGTTTCCTCTTGCGGTAAAACATAGTTAAAATCACAGCGTTCCCCACTGCAAAAAACGCCTTCCTCGCGGTATCTTTTTATGCGCGCCTCGTCCGCGACAATCCGAAGGTCATCCTTGTCCATCTTTTTCGAAAAACGGTGGCCAACAAGTATACCCAAAGCACCAAGCCCAATTATCGTTACTTTTTTAATCTCCATCGCTATTGTCTCCACTTCTTTTAGTTCACTGTTTATTAAAAATCTTTTAAATATGCCTCAATGGTCTTTCTATCGGCTGCGGCACTGCCTTGCAGCATGGATGATTTCCCACCGCCTCTGCCGTTTATGGCCGTGTTAATCGCCCGCGCGTGTTGACTCAAATCCACACTTTTACTGCCGATAACATAGGTGTAGCCATCCTTGTCGCTACCGGCGAAAGCGGCAAAAACACCGTCACAAAGTTCCACACCGGCTGTAACCAAACGACGAAGGTCCGCCATATCAAACACCTGTTCAAAAATACAGATGTTTTCTTCGCGATTGGTTAAAGTTTGACTCTTTAAAGCGTCCAGCACCATTTCAACCAGCCGCTGTTTTAACTCCACATGGCTGCGTTGTGATGCCGCAAGTTCCGCTTGGACTCTTTCCACTGCACCGGCAATCTCGTTTTGTTTGGAGGAAAGTAAAACAGATACGGCCGTGGTATTGCGGCATTTTTCATTGTAATCTGCCAGCGCATCAAAACCGCAAAGCATACTCATACGCACCCCGCCCTTGTAACGCATAACGTCCAGCAGTTTAATCATGCCAATCTGCCCTGTTGACGAAACATGCGGGGCACAACAAGCACAGGTATCGCACCCTGCCACCGTAACAATACGAACACCTTGTGTCAAATTGATTTTACTGCGGTATGGAAGGTCGGCTAAAATAGCCGGCGACGGGTATTCCACAGTGACTGCCCTATTTTTCACAACCACTTCGTTGGCCGCAAGCTCAATTTTTGCCATGTCCTCTTTGGTAAGGAGCCCGTCAAAGTCCAAGGTTACCGCGTCACTCCCCATGTGGAAGCCGACATTATTAAAGCCATACATCTTATAAACAATGCCCGACACAATATGCTCACCCGTGTGGTTTTGCATACGGCGAAAGCGTTTTTGCCAATCAATTTTCCCTTGCACTTTAACTCCTGTGGCCAGTTCCCCTGCCGTGTAGTGAACAAGTCCCTGCGGCGTTTCCTGCACATCCAAAACCACAACGCCGTTCAAGGTGCCGGTATCCGCCGGCTGCCCACCGCCTTCGGGGAAAAAAGCAGTTTGGTCCAACACAACATTGAACACCCCATCCCCGGGCTCGCAGGAAAGAACGGTTGCCTCAAAAGTTTTCACTTCGCCATTCAAATCATAAAGTTTTTGCGTTATCATTTTTATCATTTTTATCTTTTTCCCTTTAGCTATTTTTGCTTTTCTCTTTTAAAAGTATATACATCTTCGCTTTGTCTGTCAATCGCGTGGCGGGTCAGAATTTGCAGTTCCTGCTTTTTCCTGCTTTTTCCTGCTTTTTCCTACTTTTACGCCGCAGTAAATTGAGTAAATTTGAGTAAATTTCCATCCCAACAGCAATAATTGGCTAATTTTCGGTTGACATTATGGGTATATCTGTGTATAATGTACATAGATGTAGAGAGTACTATAGTGTAATAGTTGTACAGTGCTTTCGCATTAAAGTTTAGTGGGCTACAAATTTCGCCCAATGCCAAAAGTTGGTATGACTAACATTAAATATGTTTGTCATAAATAAATCAAATTCTTACTTAAATTAAAGGAGGAAATCTCATGGCAAATTTAAAATTCAGTTCTCATGCAAAAAGCGAAAGCAGTACGAAAACCGTAATTGAAACCAGGGGTTTTAAAATAATAGTGGACGAACCCGAAAATTTGGGTGGTACCAATGGCGGTGCAAACCCCGTTGAGTATGTTTTGGCAGCTCTTTCCGGCTGTTTAAATGTAGTCGGTCATCTTATCGCAAAAGAAATGGGCTTTGAGCTGCGCGGTATGGAGATTGACATGGTTGGCGAACTGGACCCGGCTAAATTCATGGGGCAAAAAACCGACAAAAGAGCCGGCTATTCAACAATCAACGTAACCATTAAGCCGGACACCGATGCCGACCAAGAAGTTAAAAAACTATGGCTGAACAGGGTTGAAGAAAGATGCCCGGTCAGTGATAATCTTGTACACACCACCCCGGTAAGTATTACGCTTGGATAGCGTGAAAATTGTAAAACAGCCAAGGCACTCTAC
>CAZMSM010000043.1:0-2075 GCA_964568955.1 uncultured Eubacteriales bacterium
CGCAAAAAACTCCATGATGACGATGAGGTTTGGTTAATTTCGCCCACATCGGTGGTTGAAAAATCTGAAAAATCAAAGTAATGCAGAGCATAAAAATGCGGGCAAAGCCAAAAGGCTTTGCCCGCGAACTTGTTTCTTCCGAAGATTACTGCATCATTTCGACGGATATGGTGAAAAATCCCATAGCATTGCCTATAGTTATCGTTAGGCTACCGTTATCGGCTTCATAGCTCGTGATGCCCATCATCGTCATTTCTTCGGCATTCTTTGTGAAACCGGCTGCTTTTACCATGTTAAGGTATTGTGCAAATTGTTCCGGGGTCCAGCCGGAATAAACAACATCCACTTCGGTATCTGCAACTGTAGATGTGAAAATGGAACCAAATGTCGGTTTTGGAACATCCTTTAACAAGGGGCTATCCGGCCATTGTCCGCCAAGCTGGACTTTTTCACCGTCTTCTTCAAAAACATAACCGTTTTCACCAAAATACCCACTTTGACCGAGCGCTTTATAGTAGGCATTGATCGCTTGTTGTTGTTCTGCGGTCAGGTTATTCCAGTTGCCGTCCCATTCACCAAGATTGTTGCCGCTGAGTATGTCTAAAATTTCTTGTTGAGAAGGTTGACCGGCGACTGTTGTGTTTTCACCTTAATGTTTTTTGGTATTGGTGAAAAATCAGTCACTGTGTTACCCCGAAAACGCAACAATCCGGCAGATGCATAGACTCAAAAAACTCAAACTTGCTGTGCGGGTGATAGGCATCCCCCCTTCCCGGATAGAAACAGTCCAACACATAGACCAATACGCACAATAATTAAACACTTTTTTGGTCAAAAAGTCAAATTAAATTTAGCTTTTCGGAAAAACAAGGTATTTCTTCAACAACTTCAAGCTTTTGTCCCTTCATCCATACAGAGGGTATAATACGCACGGTATAACCACAACCACTGGGGGTGGTCCATTCGTGCATGGGTGCTTGGGGCAAGCCGAAGGCGCTGAGCAGTGTCATTATAACCCCACCATGTGTAATAATTGCAGCCTCGGTTGTGCCGGTTTTCATCAGTCCTTGCACAATCATTGAAAATGCGTTGCAAATTCTTGATGCAAAAGCAGCATTGCTTTCTCCAAAAGGCGGTTCAACCCCTTCTTCGCCCGCAAGCCATGCCGGGAACATTGGGTAACTTTCGAGCTCTGCCGCGGTTTTGCCTTCAAATTCACCAAAATTGTATTCGATCAAATCCCTAATGATAAGGGCCTCTTTGCCAGGGTACAAGGCATCGGCTGTTTGTGTGCAACGTAAAAGAGGGCTACAAAAAAGTGCATCAACCACAGGGTATTCGGCCTGCGCTTTTAATTGTTGCAACTGTTTTAACCCGTCTTCGCACAAGGGCACATCGGTATGCCCGACATAGCGACCGTCAAGATTTGCCTGGGTAAAACCGTTTCGAATAAGATGGATTTTATAAGACTTCATTTGTGCCTCCAAAATAGTAATGAAAACTTTGTGTAGTATTGACATATACAAACCGTAGAATTCAAGATATAATAAAGCGAAATATACACTTTGTATAAAGGAGCGGTGCCAGTGGACAGGACTTTCGCCAACAGGTTGGCAGATTTGCGTAAAAACACCGGTCAAAGTCAAAAAGATGCGGCCGCTGCCTTAGGGGTATCGCAAGCTTTGCTTTCACATTACGAAAACGGAATCAGGGAGTGTGGACTTGATTTTGTAACAAGAGTTGCCACCCACTACAATGTTACTTGCGACTATCTTTTGGGTGTTAGTTCACTCAAACATGGCTTTTATGATGGCGCTGACCGGTTCGAAAACATTCCGGAAGACGATACCTTGGTCTCCATGACGATTTTTCGTATTTTAACGGTATTTAGGGAAAAACTGGAACATCAGCCACCAATGTACAGGGATGTGTTTTTAAATTATTTTTCTATCTTCACGTACCGATTTTTGATTTTGGCCGTCAATGCGGGCGATTTACCACGCAGCTGGATGAGTGAAAAGTTGCCGATCGATAATCCCGTCTTTTTGGAAAGTCTCTGCGGGCTTGAAAATGTT
>CAZMSM010000043.1:2175-19878 GCA_964568955.1 uncultured Eubacteriales bacterium
CCGGCTTCACCGCCATCAATCAAATCAGTCGGTGTGTGGGCGGTTACCAGTATTTTGTCTTCGAAATATACCTTGCCGTAATCAGGATTTTCAAACAAGAGGTCGTTTATGCCATATTTATCGAGCGTCCGTTCGGGAGTGAAGTTTTTTAACCCGGCATGAACGAGAACATAGCTAAAGCCGCCGGCTTCCACTTTTTCGTACAGTGCAAATTCTTCCAGGTAATCTAAAATACCTTCGCGTGTGTCTTCATCACCGGCTAAAAACGCAGTGAGTGTTATTTGACCGCCGTTATCCATCCACCATTCAAAGAGCCTGAGACCAACGGCATCAAGCAGGTCTTGGGGCTCCTCCTCATCCTCTATATCCCGAAGCTGAGAGAGTACGGTAAAAGCGATATAGTCGTGATTGCCAAGTATCGGCAAAATATTTGCATGAAAAGACATGTCCATGAGCAATTCGATGGGCTTTGGCCCTTTATCCACAACGTTGCCCAACACATATAGGGTGTCTTGCTCTTTTAGGTTTATTTTATCAAGCAGGCGAATAAACCCCTTGAAATTGCCGTGTAGGTTAGCGGTAACATAAATCATTTTATCAAATCCTTGTACATTTTTATATATTGCCCGGCGGAGGCTGCCCAGCTGTTTTCGCACCTTAAAGCACGTTGCACAAGTGCAGCCCATCCCTCCTTGTTGCGGTAGCCATCAATGGCGCGTAGGCACATGTTGAGCAGTTCTTGCGCGCTGTAACCCCTAAAGCTGAAGCCGTTGCCGTGCCCGTCGCCGCTGTCGGTTACGGAATCCTTCAGCCCGCCCGTTTCACGCACCAAGGGGATAGTGCCGTAACGCAAAGCCATCATTTGTGCGAGTCCGCAAGGCTCGCTTTTTGAAGGCATGAGGAACATATCGGCGCCGGCGTATACTTTTTTCGCAAGGGAGGGTACAAAGCCCAGGTGAAGGCCGATTTTGTCGGGATATGTTGACACCATTTCTTTGAAAAAATGTTCGAATTCCACGTCCCCGGTGCCCAGTACAACAAACTGAACATCGTTCGTCGTGAGCAACTCGGGCAAGGTGGCCTTTACCAGATCAAAACCCTTGTGCGCCACAAGGCGCGATACAATGCCAAAAAGAGGGATGTCGGCTTTTATCGGCAGGTCAAAAAGCTTCTGCAAAACGGCTTTATTTTTTGCTTTGCCGTCGGGTTTTTCAGCCGAATAAGGGTAGAAAATATCCTTGTCAAACCCAGGATTATAGAGTTTGGTGTCAATTCCGTTAAGAATACCCATGAGTTTAAAGGCGCGCTCTTTTAAAATCGAATCCAAACCGTGGCTGTACCAAGGGTCCAAAATCTCGTTGGCGTAGGTCGGGCTGACGGTCGTGACCTTATCCGCACATTCAATGCCGCCCTTCATGAAATTGATGGCACCGCTGTACTCCAACAAGGATGCTTTTTCGTCGGCTAAGCCCAAGACATCGTGCAAAATCTCGTGCCCGTAAATGCCCTGGTATTGGATGTTGTGGATTGTGAAAACAGTTTTGATATTTTCGTACCCTTCAAGAGTGGCATAAATGCTTGAGTAAAATACCGGTACCAAAGCCGTCTGCCAGTCGTTGCAATGGATAACATCGGGCTTGAAGTCGATGTAGGGGATGATTTCTAAAACAGCGCGGGAAAAGAAAGCGTACCGCTCCGCGTCGTCATAATAGCCGTAAAGACCGTCACGCTTAAAATAGTACTCGTTATCCAGCAAAAAATAAGTCACTCCGCCGCTTTTTGCCTGATAAATACCGCAGTACTGGTTACGCCAAGCAACCGGTACCGTGATATGGGTGATAAACTTCATTTCTTCACGGAGTGCCGGAGAAATGTCTTTGTAAAGCGGCATTACAACCCGGCAGCCAACCCGCCTTTTTTGCAGTGCTTGGGGCAGGGAGCCGCCAACATCGCCCAAACCACCGCTTGCTATAAACGGCAGAGCCTCGCTGATTGCGTAGAGAACTTTCATATGTTTTTTCCCTTTCGAAATGTGTGTGGGGAAGCGGTTGAGAAGCGGTTGAGAAGCGGTGGAAAGGCTGTGGAGAAGCGGTGGAAAAGCGGTGGAAAAGCGGTGGAGAAGCGGTTGGAGAAGCGGTTGGAGAACGGTGGGGAACCGGGGAACGATTATTTTTCAGATTTTTAGATTATTTCTAAATAATCTTTATCGGGTAGTTTTGGGAAGGGGGCTGTGGGGAGTGTTTGGTACCAGTAGGCGACACTTGCGATATCGTCTTGCAGCGGCAAGTAGCGGCCGCCTTCGCGCCAACCAAGGGCTTGTATGGTCACCTTAATTTTTTTGTCGAAACGTATGGGGTCCGTGATGTGCCAACGGTAGAGGCCGAAACGCTGCTGGGACTGGTAAAGACCATCCGGCTCTATGACTTGCGACAGCCCGGCATAGGGTGTGGTGAAGCATTCGTAGCGGTGGGTCTCTTGGTTTTCAAAGTTATAAGAGCCGCAAAAATAGTCTTCCGTACCGGTGCCGCAAATGGTCGGGTACTCCTTATCGTCATCCATATAGAACTTTATTTCGCCCTCGCCCCACCAGCCGCGGTTGTTGACCCCCCAAGCAAGGTAGGTGCCGACATAATGGCCCTTGCCTTTTATGTTGTCAACAATTGTGTAAACTTCTTTATATGGCAAGGGGTTGACACGGCGGAACTGCGCATGAAAATAGGCGGTATCCACCGGCAATGCTGCCAGGGTGTAATCGATTTGATAATACAGGGAGTTGGTTTTATTGCTGATGTTTTCAACGGTGATTTTGCAATGTTTACCAAAGGGCATTTGCCAATAACAATTAAAAGCGCGCCCGGGGTTGACACATACAGCCAGTGAAGAAAGCGGGGCGTAGGTTCCCCAGCCGCTGGCAAAAAAATCGCCCAAGGGGCACTCAACCGAAGGCTGTTCCTGATTGTCCCAATAAATCCGCAAGATATAAAAGCGCCATTTGTCGCCCGGTGTGCACCAAATGTGGTTGATGATGCCGGGGCCTTCAATCTCCGCAAGGACTCTGGTTTCGTTCGAACCTATTGAGATATAAGGGTTTACTTTCCACCCTTTGCCTAAATCCCTTGCCGCACCGGCCGCTATGCCGTCTTCCAATTCACACGTAGCCCCACCCCCGACTTGGCCCGTGGGGTTTTCCGCACTGATTGAACGGCTTTTCGCATCGGAAAGCTGCCATAGGTTACCGAGGGAATTGTTTAGTCCATCGTACATAACAAACATACTCCTTTTTGAAAATTGAAAGCCAAAGAACCCGCACGAACGAATAGGGCAAGGCTAAATCACAATGCCTTTCCCGACAAACACGGGGTAGTTTTCGGTTCCGGCGAGCGTTTTGCCCGGTTTAATAACCACATTTTTGTCGGTGATAACACAGTTCAGATTGGTATTGTCGCCCACGAAGGTATCCTGCATAATGATTGAGTTTTTAACCTTAGCGCCTTTGCCAATGGTGACACGGCGGAAAAGAATACAGTTTTCAACCTCACCGTCAATTTTGCATCCATCTGCAACAAGGCTGTTGGTAACATGGGAATCCAACCCGTAAACGGCCGGCATGTCATCCCTCAGCTTGGTATAGACAGGCCTTTCGGGTGCAAACAGGGCATTCCTTTTTTCGCTGTTGAGCAGTTCCATGCTGATGTCATAGTAACTCTGCAAGCTGTCAATGGTGCCGGCAAAGCCCTTATGTTCGTAACCGTATATATTCATTTTATCCAGGTTCGCGCGGATAACATCCTGTTCAAAATCATCCACATTCAAGCAGTCTGTTTCATTGATAAGCCTTTCCAAAAGTGCCTTTTTCAAAACAAAGATGTTCAGCGAATAGTCGCTTCCTCCGATGTTGCATTGGTGGGGTGGTGCATTGTTTATTCTGCCGGTGTCGTCGATGTTAAAGGTCATGATGTCATCAAGGTTGGGAACGTCACCGTGTTTGTATGCGATGGTAATATCTGCCCCGGTTTTGGTGTGTGCCTTCAGCAATTTTTCAAAATCCATATTACACAAAACATTGCTGTCGCACATAATGACAAATTCTTCGTCGGAGCGGCGAATAAAGGCAAGGTTGCCTTTCAAGGCTTCAATCCTGTTGCGGTAATAACCAACCGAATCCGAACTTGAAAAAGGTGGGAGCATGAACATGCCCGCACGCTTGCGGGACAAATCCCACGCCTTGCCGGTGCCTAAATGGTCCATTAAAGAACGGTAATTGCTTTTTGTAATGACACCGACGGTGGCGATACCGCAATTCACCATGTTCGACAGCGGGAAGTCAATCAGCCTGTAACGACCGCCAAAAGGGACGGAGCCCATGGTGCGCATGTTGGTGAGTTCCGACAGGACCGCGTCATATGAATTCGAAAATATAATGCCTAAAACATTGTTTGCTCTCATTGTTCTACCCCCGCAACATTCTCAATATTCTCAACATTCTCGACATTTGTTTCAAGCATTGCTTTTGGTGCAACCTTGGCACCCTTGCCCACTGTAACACCATTGCCAACAACGGCAATGCCCCAATCATCGATGTTTTTCATATTCTCCGGTTGTTCGCCGACAACAGCCCTCTCTTCGATAACCGAATCCTCCGCGATGATGGCATACTGGACGATGGCCCCCGCCTTGATTACCGAACCGGGCATGACGATTGAGTACCTTACCGCCGCATCTTTTTCAACCGTAACATTGTCAAAAAGCACGGAATAATCGACTTCGCCATCTATTTGGCACCCGCCCGTTACCATGGAGTTTTGGATATCGGCGTGTGTCGAAATATAATGAGGCGGTGCCGCAGGGCTGTTGGAGAAAATCCGCCAAGAATTGTCACTCAAGTCTAAATCAATCTTAGGATTTAACAGGTCAAGGTTTGCCTCCCACAGGCTGTCAATGGTGCCGACGTCTTTCCAATAGCCTTCAAAGGGGAAGGCGAAGAGCTTTTCGCCGTTTTGGTGCATGGCGGGAATCAGGTCTTTGCCGAAATCGTTGCTGGAAGCGGGTGTTGCTTCGTCCATTAACAGGTATTCTTTAAGCTTTGACCATGTGAAGATGTATACCCCCATGGATGCTTTGTTGCTGGTGGGGTTTTCCGGTTTTTCCTCAAACTCGGCAATGGAGCTGTCATCATTCAGGATCATCAGGCCAAAACGCGACGCCTCTTCCCACGAAACTTCCAGCATGGCGATGGTGCAGTCGGCCTCCTTTTCCTTATGAAAAGAGAGCATCTTGGAATAATCCATCTTATAGATGTGGTCACCCGATAGGATCACAACATATTCCGGGTTGTAGCGTTCAATAAAATTGATGTTTTGATAAATGGCGTTAGCAGTCCCTTTGTACCATTCGGAACCGTTTATCTGTTGGTAGGGGGACAGGATATGCACCCCGCCGTTCATGCGGTCAAGGTCCCAGGACTGGCCGTTGCCAATGTAATCGTTTAGTTCCAGCGGCTGGTATTGCGTGAGCACACCGACGGTGTAGATGCCGGAGTTTACACAGTTGGAAAGCGGAAAGTCAATGATTCGGTACTTGCCTCCGTAGGGTACCGCGGGTTTAGCGATATTTTTTGTCAGCACACCAAGCCTGCTGCCTTGCCCGCCGGCT
This sequence comes from uncultured Eubacteriales bacterium, assembly GCA_964568955.1. Taxonomy (GTDB): domain Bacteria; phylum Bacillota; class Clostridia; order Oscillospirales; family Acutalibacteraceae; genus UBA1447. Next base: position 7,828 of record CAZMSM010000043.1, read on the forward strand.
AGTAGCATCGCCACACATTCGGTTTTTTTGTACATATTAGTTCCATCCCTCTCACTTTTCGATGTCTTTATTTATTATTTATTGCTAAGTTTTGCTTTGCCAAGCTTGGCTTGGCTTGGCTTGGCTTTTGCTTTGTATTACGTTTTTTCTTGAGATAAACTGATGAGAAACCTTCTAAGTTGAGTTCAATGCTATTGGCAAAACCGTGTAAAGGCATAGGCCTTGACACAACAGTTCTCGAGCTTCCGCTCCCATTACCGCCAAAATCTTTGTCATCGGAGCTTAAAACGACTTCATAAGTCCCGGCATGTGGAACACCGATACAATATTGTTCGCGTTTGACTTTGGTTAAATTGAAAACCGCTATAATACAAGCCGCTTTTTTATCTTTACGCAGGAAGGCAAGAACGGAATTATCGTTATCGTCCCCGCAAATCCATTGGAAACCGTCCCAGCTATAGTCAATTTCCCAAAACGCCGGTGTGTTTTTATAAAAATGGTTGAGCGCTTTTGTATAGGCTTTAAGTTGCTTGTGCTTTTCATACTCCAACAGCAGCCAGTCAAGCTCTTTTTTATAATCCCATTCAATAAACTGCCCGAATTCCTGCCCCATGAACAAGAGCTTTTTGCCGGGATGCGCTGTCATATAAGCAAAAAAGGAACGCACACCTGCAAATTTTTCCTCATAAGTGCCGGGCATCTTTTCGATCAATGATTTTTTGCCGTGTACAACCTCGTCGTGGGATATGGGTAGCACGAAATGTTCGGAAAACGCGTACATAAGGGAAAAGGTCAGCAGGTTGTGGTGATACTTTCTTGCAAGCCCATCAAGGGCAAAGTATTTGAGGCAATCGTTCATCCAACCCATGTTCCATTTAAAGTTAAAACCAAGTCCGCCCTCACAAACGGGTTTGGACACCAGCGGCCATGACGTGCTTTCCTCCGCTATCATCATCACATCCGGAAATTCTTTGAAAACAGCTTGATTCAAATTTTTAACAAAGGCAACGGCCTCCAAGTTTTCCCTGCCGCCGTTGACATTGGGGTGCCATTCTCCCGCTTCCCGTGCATAATCAAGGTAAATCATGGAAGCGACCGCGTCAACCCGCAGGCCATCGATATGGTATTTGTCAAACCAATACATAGCGCTTGAAACGAGGAAGCTTTGCACCTCGTTGCGCCCAAAATCAAAAATTTTTGTTCCCCACTGCAGATGTTCGCCCTTTACAGAGTCCGCATATTCATAGCAAGCCGAGCCGTCAAAATCACTCAGCCCGTGTGCGTCTTTTACAAAATGAGCGGGCACCCAGTCTAAAATTACCCCAATTCCGTTTTCGTGGCATGCATTTACAAAAAACATAAAATCTTGAGGTTCCCCATAGCGGGAGGTGGGGGCAAAGTAACCGGTGGCCTGGTAGCCCCAGGAGCCGTCAAAAGGGTATTCACCCAAGGGCATCAGTTCAATGTGCGTATAGCCCATTTCAACAACATAGGGTATAAGTTGTTCGGCCAGAGCCCTGTAAGGCAACAACTGGCCATCGGCGTATTGCCGCCAGGAGCCGGCGTGAACTTCGTAAATGTTGACGGGGCTTTCGTGAATAACTGTTTGCCGTCTTTTAGCAAGCCAAGCCTTGTCGCTCCACCGGAACCCGTCAAGGTCATAAAACTTTGATGCGGTGCCGGGCCTGGTTTCCGCGTGAAAGGCGTAGGGGTCACTTTTTAAAAAGCCTTTGCCCTTCATGGGTGTTATATGGTATTTATAGATGTCAAATTGCTTTATTCCTGCAATTTTTCCTTCCCAAAGGCCTTCTTTGGTAAGCTTTTTTAGTGGATTGGTAGCTTCGTTCCAGTCATTAAAATCACCCACAAGGCTGACCGCTTTGGCATTCGGTGCCCACACGCGAAAAACGGTTAGCTCTTCGCTCGCAATATTCGCAAGACGGTGGGCACCCATGTATTCATAGGCTTTAGCATTATTGCCTTGATGGAACAGATAAATCGGGACTTGGCTGTCCAAAAGCACACCTTACCTTTCGTCAGGGCGCACAATAAATCTATTTTACGCCAAACAAATTATAACAAAATAACGCAATCAATTCAAGCGTTTTTTGAGTGTATTATTCAAATCACACCGGAAGTCAAAGAAGATTTTTGGTTGTTTCGTTAAGGAAAAACGGCGGAACAACAATAAATTTTCAAATAATTATTGAAAAAACGACAACTTGCCTATGAACTTTGCCAATTATCTGTCAATAAAGGGGAAACTTATTGACAATGTGTTTTGGGAAGAATATAATTGCCTAAAATGGTAAATAAAAATATCAAAAAAAGATTGGATGCAAGAATGCTGTGTTTGACTGTAAGGGACACTTGACCGATTTTTTCGAACACGGGATCTTACTTGGAGGTGGGCAAATAAGCTTTTGACAGTTATCGGCCAAACAAATAACAAACTATATGGAAGGGGAATTTACCCATGAAAAAAGCGTTATCTGTTCTAATCGCGATTGCCCTTTTAATCGGCACATGTTCACCCGTTCTTTCTGTTTTTGCCAAAAACGAACCGATTGAAGAGTCGAAAACTATATCCATGCAAACACCGGGGAAATTAGCCGACTTGTTGCCGGAGAAAGCAGCCAAGCATGAGTTGAAAAAACTTGAACAGAGCAAAGCAATGTGGGAGGTTGTAACCGGCCCGTTTTCCTCAAAGCACAAATATGCGGATGACTTTTATTATAGGTGGATATACGGAAATTCCGATCCAAATGTAACTTCTATCGATATAACATTTTCAGCGGAAACGATGGTAGAGTGGGATTACGACTTTATCGAAATCTATGATGACAATGACAATAGCATTGGAGCATACACAGGGGACCAGCTTGCAGGGAAAACGATACCCATTATCGGCAAAGGTTTTACCCTCGTCCTCTATTCCGATGAATCTGAAAACGACTATGGATTTGATGTTACAGCAATAACACCAAAATCCAACAGTGCCTTAAGCGGAACATGCGGAACAAGCCTTTTGTGGTCGTTTGATATTCCAACCGGAGCGTTAGATATTTCCGGAACAGGGGATATGTTTGATTATGACTATTATTCGGTTCCATGGAGCACTTTGAGAAGTTATGTTTTATCTGTTGCAATCGGAACAGGCGCAACGTCATTAAGCGCTTTTGCCTTCACAGAATGCTATTTTTTGACCACAGTTACGCTTGGTGCAAATTTAGAAACAATTGGTGAGCTTGCCTTTGCATACTGTTACGAATTAACGTCGGTTGTAATTCCGAATCATGTAAAAATAATTGGTTCCGGCGCGTTTGAAGACTGTGCGTTTTTGACATCGGTAATAATTGGGTCAAGTGTTGAAACGATAGGAGATTTTGCATTTGCCTGGTGCTATGGTCTTGAGTCTATTAACCTGCCGAACAGCCTTATTTCAATCGGAGGTTACGCCTTTTGTGAGTCCGGGATCAGTTCGGTGAGCCTTGGAAATGGCCTACAAACAATCGGCGAATATGCTTTTGCCGGTTGCTACTTGTTGGAATCTGTTTTGTTGCCAAGTAGTTTGGAAGAATTATTCGAAGGCGCATTTATAGCTTGCGAATCGCTCAGCACGGTGACAATACCGAGAAATGTGGCCTATATGGGATCGCTTGTATTTGCCTTGTGCTACAGTTTAGAAGAAATTCTTGTTGATGAGAACAATGCAGCGTTCTGTAGTCAGGATGGCGTATTGTTTGATGCAAGCGAAACAATACTTGTTCAATATCCTTCAGGTAAGTGGTCTGATGAATATTTTGTACTGGACGGTGTTGAAACAATCGGTTCCGGCGCATTTGCCGGTTGTATGCTAAGTTGGATTTATTTTCCTGAAAGCCTGACAGCTATTGAAGGCGCAGCATTTTTGGAGTGCAGTGAAATAAGCAATATATACATTCCGAGTAGTGTGATGACAATCGGAGAGTCAGCTTTTGCATGGTGCTACAGTCTTTACTGGGTTAGTATTGGGTATGGCGTTACCTATATTGGCGACACCGCCTTTTTTGGCTGTGAAAATTTAAATGACGCATACTTTTATGGCAATGCCCCTGCAATGGGTATGAGTGTATTTGATTGGTGTGGCGATTGGTTTGCGGTTTATTATATTGAAGGGAAATTAGGGTTTTCCGACCCTTGGTATGATTACTCCGCATATGGTATGGAAGGATGGATTGGTGTTTTGGGCGACGGACAAGATATTGATGATGTCTTGCCTATCAAAGTGAAGTGGAATAAATCCTACAAGAAAACTCAGTTGCAGCTTTATTTCTATTCGATTGTTGAGGACATTGCGGATGTTGAATGGGAATCGGACAATTCAAAGGTTGTTATTGATGAAGATACCGGGTATATTACCAATTTGCGCTCAGGCGCGAGATCAGCCAATATCACGATTACAATTACCGACACAAATGGAAGCGAATACCAAAGAACTGTTAAAGTGTTATTCTACAAATACAATTGGCAACTTAAAAAGCTTCAAGATCAATCAGTTGTCAGCGATAAGTATTCGCAGAGAAACCTTTCTGTAGAAGAGTATGAAAAATTGGAACAAGATGAGTCGGCTGATGTGATGCAATATGTTTTAGAAATCATGAATCTTGTCTTGTCCTTCTTCCAAAAACTTGCTTTTAGTTAAGTGAATCCATTGGATTGCGTCTAATAGTTAAAAAGAGGCAAGCAGAGATTTTCTCTGCTTGCCTCTAGTCAAAACCGAAGAACCGAAAAAAGAAGAAAAAATAATCATTGACAAAACGGGATGATTTAGGTATACTGCTTTCACAATAGAAAAAGTTTTACCTAAAAAGACTATGAAGGAAACAAGACACGGGTGACGCGGCTTAACCGCTTCACATTGCGAGCTTTAGAGAGCCGGTGGTTGCTGTAAACCGGTGCCGCAAAAAGTGTGTATAACTCATTCCGGAGTTGCCTGCTTGAAATCATAGGGCAGGACGCAAGACTGCGTTAAAGGTTAGGACCTTGTTGGAGGTCTGTGAGGGCGGCTTTGCCGCTGAATTAGGGTGGTACCGCGCAGGTGTTTATCCACGCCCCTATACCAAAGCATATGCTTTTGGTTGGGGCGTTTTTTTATTTGTTGAATTTCAAAGGAGGAAAAGGAGGAAGCGTTATGAAACAAGGTTGTGAAAAGTATATCCCTTTTGAGGCTATTGAACTGGGTGGCAGACAGTGGCCGTCAAAAAAGATTGAAAAGCATCCTATTTGGTGCAGTGTTGATTTGCGCGACGGCAACCAGGCGCTCATTGACCCCATGAATTTGGAAGAAAAGCTGGAGATGTTCAAAACCCTTTGTGACATGGGGATAAAGGAGATCGAGGTGGGTTTTCCGTCCGCTTCGGAAACGGAGTATGAAATACTTCGCGAGTTGATCGACGGGGGGCATATCCCTGACGACGTGACCATTCAAGTCTTGGTGCAAGCACGTGAGCATTTGATACGCAAGACATTTGATGCGATTCGCGGTGCAAAAAATGCGATTGTCCATTTTTACAACTCGACTTCAAAACTACAGCGTAAAGTCGTGTTTAAGCAAGGAATGACGGGGATTACCGAAATCGCTGTCAACGGCGCAAAGCTCATTAAAGCCCTTGGTGACAAAGCCGCTGAGGAAACCGGCTGTAATATTCGCTACGAATACTCACCCGAAAGCTTTATGGGGACCGAGCCCGAATACGCGGTAGCAATTTGTGACAAGGTGATGAAAGCTATCGGTGCGAACAGTGATAACAAAATCATCCTCAACCTACCATCAACCGTGGAAAGCAGCACCCCCAACTGCTTTGCCGACCTGGTTGAATATTTCTGCACCAATTTACCCGAGCGTGAGGCGGCCATCATCAGCCTGCACCCACATAACGATAGGGGCACGGCAGTCGCGACGGCTGAACTCGGCTTGCTTGCCGGGGCGGACAGAATCGAAGGCACGCTTTTCGGCAACGGCGAAAGAACAGGCAATGTGGACATTATTACCCTTGCGCTGAATATGTATACCCAGGCAATTGACCCGGGGCTCGTTTTGAGCGACATCAACCGCATACGCGAGGTGTATGAACGCACAACGAGGATGAGTGTCCCCGTGCGCCACCCCTATGTGGGCGAGCTTGTGTTTACCGCTTTTTCCGGTTCTCACCAAGATGCTATTAATAAGGGCGAAGCGTATATGAAACACAGCGGCACGGAGTATTGGGAAGTGCCCTACCTGCCCATTGACCCGGCCGATGTCGGGCGTGCATATGAGCCGATTATCCGCATCAACAGCCAGTCCGGTAAGGGCGGCACCGCCTTTGTAATGAGTAATTCCTTCGGCTATGATTTGCCCAAAGCAATGCATCCGGAGTTTGGCAGAATTGTACAGGATTACTGTGAAAAAGCAGGGCGAGAAGTTGGGGCGGAAGAGGTCATGGACTTATTTAAAAGCGAGTACATTGATATTGACGAGCCATACAAGCTCGTCGCCCATAAATTCTACGAAGAAAGCGGAATATACGACGAAAAACCCAGTGTGCGTTTTGAAGGGCAGCTCAAGCACAACGGCAAAGAGCCTGTCGCCATCAACGGTACGGGTAACGGGCCGATTGATGCCTTTTTTAACGCTCTGGAATCGGTTGGCATCAGCGGCTACAAGTTTGTCAATTACACCGAGCATGCGATTTCCATCGGTTCGGATGCCAAGGCGGTATCGTATATTCAGCTCTTGTCGCCCTCTGGCAAAGACATCTTTGGCGTTGGTATTTCTCACAACACCAACTATGCGTCTATCAGAGGTGTCTTGTGTGCCATCAACCGCTCCCTAAAAATATAAAAGTGCTGCTTGCCAAGCATCAAATTTTTTGTTAAAATAAAACAAATATTAAAGAAAATATTGAATAGAAGAATGAGGTTAAGCAATGAAAAACTATAAAATTACAGTTCTCAAAGGTGATGGCATCGGTCCGGAGATTACAGATGAAGCAATAAAGGTGCTAAACGCTACCGGTGAAAAATTCGGCTTTACGGTTGAATATGATTTCCAGCTCATGGGCGGCTGCGCCATTGATGCAACCGGTATCCCTTTGCCGCAGGTAACCATTGACGCCTGCAAAAAGTCGGACAGTGTGCTGCTTGGTGCCGTCGGTGGTGAAAAATGGGAAACGCTGCCCGGGCACTTGAGGCCGGAAGCAGGCTTGCTTGGTATCCGCGCCGCACTTGGCCTGTATGCCAACCTCCGCCCGGCAAGGATTTTTGAACCCCTTAAAGCAGCATCGCCGATAAAGGCGGAAATCATTGGCGATGACCTTGATATTATGGTTGTCCGTGAGCTGACAGGCGGTATCTACTTCGGTGAGCGGGGTCGTTGCGAAATAAACGGAGAAAAAGCGGCTTTCGATACAGAAATGTATACCGTGCCGGAGATAAAGCGAATTGCTAAAGTTGGTTTTGAAATGGCACAAAAGCGCAGCGGCAGGCTTTGCTCGGTCGATAAATCAAACGTGCTGGAATCCTCGCGTTTGTGGCGGGAAACGGTTATCGAAATGGCAAAGGATTACCCCGGGGTAGAACTGTCGCACATGTATGTGGACAACTGCGCCATGCAACTTATCCGCCGACCGACACAATTTGACGTAATTGTGACATCAAATTTGTTCGGTGATATTCTGTCCGACGAAGCGTCCATGCTCAGCGGTTCCATTGGGATGCTCGCGTCGGCCAGCCTTGCAGACGGGAACTTTGGCCTATACGAGCCGATTCACGGGTCTGCGCCCGATATTGCAGGGCTCGGCGTTGCCAACCCATTAGCCACCATCCTTTCCGTCGCAATGATGCTGAAATACTCCTTCGAGCTTGACGAAGCGGCGACAGCTGTTGAAACGGCAGTAAACGAAGCCATGAAGACCGCGCGCACGCCGGATATTTATGAGGATGGCTTTAAAAAGGTGGGAACGGTAGAGATGGGGGATTTGGTGGTTGGGCTGTTGAGTCGGTAGCCACATTTAACGGATGCGGGGATTCGAGGATGCGTGAGGATGCGGGCGCACAATGTGTGCCCCTACAAAATGCCCCCGTTTCTATACATGACAAAAACCGGACAGAGAACAATGTAGGGGCGAACATTGTTCGCCCGAGTAATTCCATAAAATCAAACAAGCGCTGTCGGCATCACACCGACAGCGCTTGTTCTAATTCAATAGGTTGCCACGAGGGTCTACGCCTTCGCACCCCGCATAGTCTTCCCCTTAAGAAAAATAAAGATTTTCGGCGAAACCTTTTTGAGTGTTCGTTTAAAGAGCACCATCGCGTCATCTTTTGCCTTCGCAACTTTATAGAGGAAATGGCGGGGGTAATATTTGCTTGTGATTTTTTTGTCCAGCTTGGCTTCCTTTTTCTTTGCAAGGTCCGGTGGCAAAGCGAAGATGGCTTTATATTTTTTAACCAGTCTGTTGAAGTTGGAGGACATAAAAAGAATGTCGGACTTTTTGTATTGCGGCATTCTGAGTTGAACGGGGTCGTTTGGGTCCACATTTGGGTCAAGGAAGCCGGCGTCCTTTGCCGTTTGTTCAAGTATTGTCATTGGGTAGGGGTAAAAAATGTTTGGGGTAACCTTGTCGACATCCATTTTGGCGTTGAGCTTGACCGTTTCCAGCGAAAGCTCGAGGGTCTCATACGGTAAGCCGACAATGTTATAGGTAAGCGTAGTAATGTTATATTTTCGGAACCATTTGGACACTTCAATCATATGGTCGTTTTTCATGTTGCGGTGCAGGTACTTTTTACGGAAAGCCTCGTTGCCCGTTTCAAGCCCGATGTCAATCATGTAGCAGCCGCCGTCTTTGAGCATTTTTACCATATCTTCATCCATCATATCAAAACGCAGGTTGCAGTTGAAGGGTAGATGGATTTTTTCAATATACATGGGCATAAATTCATAGAACCAGTCTTTGTACATGTTAAAGATGGCATCGCGGAATTCGATGAATTTGATGAAGGGGTATTTTTCAAGCAAAAGTTGTAACAACTCGATAGATTTTTCCGGACTTCTGAAACGTGAGTATTTGCTTTTGTTGGGGTACACATTCCGAAATTGTGAATTGCCACAATACGTGCAGCTAAACAGGCAACCACGGGAGAGCATGACCATTGCGGTAAAGTTTTTTGAACGGTCAAGGTTTTCGTAATCAAACAAGTCGAAATCGGGGAAGGGGAGTTGGTCCAAATCCTCAATCAAGGGACTGACCGGGTTTTTGACAAAGGTGCCGTCCGCCAGTTTAAAGTTGATACTTCCGATATCCGTGCGCTTTTCGCCCTTTGCCAAGGACTCCATCAGCTCCAGCAGAGGGTATTCACCTTCACCTACGGAAACGGCGTGGCACCCGTCAATAGCTAAGACTTCGTCGGGCACAAGGATGGCGTGGTAGCCGCCGATGATGACCATGGTGGCCGGCATTTCTTCCCTTAGCCAAACGCACATTTCTTTAATAAATGGCATGGCGGTCGTTCTAGCGGAAAATCCGATTAAATCGGGGTTATGCCCCCGAATCGTTTCGATAAACTCTGCTTTGTCCGGCATGTATAGTTGATGATACAAGTCGACCCCATAACCGGCGTTTTTTAAGACGGCGGAAATAGATGCCAACCCTTCACTGTAGTTGCCAAAAGTACCTTTTTTGAACTTATCTTTTTCTAAAAAATCCGGGTATATTAAGAGTATAGAAGTTGGTTTGCTCACAAATTGACCTCCGAAATGTTTATTGTTGGGTTGTTTATCTAAATAATAATATAGACCAAAATGCTTCAATAGTCAATGAAAAGGTTCACCCGCCAAAAACTTGGTCTGTTTTTGCGGGCTGATTATTGGTTTTTACCTTATTTTAATTCTATCAATTCCGAATAATCCGAGCCCATCATACTTTCGACTTTGGCATCCGCAACCAGTTTGCCGGCCTTGTTGACGAACAAATCAATTTTATCAAAACCTGTCACTTTTGCAGCATCCTTTTTCACAAGTGCGGTGTTGACCATGGTAAGGACTTGCGACTCGCTCAGGCTGAACATCCCTGCTATATCGGTGTTTGTTGCAGTCTTATCTGCCGCATAGTCATAGGCATAGTAAATATTGTCTATGGAATATTCACTTTCCATCAAACCATGGGAGGCTTTTAGGGCGATGAAAATAACGTTGTCCTTGCTTGTCGTTTCGTAAGAACACTCCGTGATTTCTCGGTAAGTGGCCAAGTTTCCCGCTTTATTGGAATGTTCTTCGATGTTGTCCTTGAGTTTGTCAATTTCGTTGTTTATTTTTACTGCTCCGGGTTTGTCGGAGTCGATTTTGGGCAACTCAACATCAAAGCCGGCGGTAAAATATTCGTCAATTTTTTGGGTATTTTTCAGCGTATAGTAGGTTATAACTTGGGGAGGGCCTGCTTGTGTTGTGGCTTCTTGCGTCTGGGTTGCCGTCATGGTTTCTTCGGTAGTGAGTGTTGTCCCATTTTCTGCAGCGGTCGTTGACTCGTCCTCTTTTTTTGCAGAAGGAGGGCAGGCGGAAAACAAGAACAGCATAGCGAGGGTAAGGCAAATAACGGACATAAACAATCTTTTTTTCACAATTAGCACCCTTTCAAAATTTATGTTATTTCGACAATTTCGATGTCAATCCAACAATTTCGGGGATTTTTCCTCCGGAGCCGTCATCAATTAAAACCTGGGCGCTCAGGCGGCCTTCCTTATTTACAAAAAATTCTACGCCCGTCATGCTTTCGATTTGAGCGGCACCAATGGCGTCGAGCTTGTTGTTGATAATGTCTAGCATTGTGATGTCTTTTAACCCGAACAGATCCGGCAACCTATAATCCGTAATCAAGTTATCTTTATTAAATTCGTACACATAGTAGGTGTTTGAAAACTCGAGTTCGCTGTTGGGCGTTTCATAGGTTTTATAGATAGAAATAAAAACGATTTCGTCATTGCTGAAGGTGGTATAAGAATACTCGTATTTTTTTTCGAAAGAATTTAAACCGACGCTGTATGCCTCTACATATTTCGCCTTGATGTCTTCCTTGAGCGTATCAATGTCCGCGTTTATCTTTTCTGCTCCAGTTTTATCGGAGTTGATTCTGGGTAAATCGATAATAAAGCCCGTTTCAAAGTCATTGATTTTGCCGGTCTCTGTCAGTGTATAGTTTGATTCAACTTTTGGAGCCACCGGTTTGGCGGGGATGGGTGCCCTTGTCGTCTTTGGAATGGTTACGGTGTCGCCATCGGGAGTAAAACTGTCGACAACTGCGAACTTAGTGAAAAGTCCCAGAACAACAAAAAAGGAAATCATTAAAATAATGTAACCGATTTTTTTCTGTACACTTGCTTTTTTGAAGCGGCTCTTGAATTTTCGATAGAGGTATTTGGGCTTATATTTATAAAGGTTGCTTTTTATCGTGTGTTGGAATGTTTTTAAGCGTTTTTCTAAGGGTATTTTTTCTCGATAATCATGTTTATGACTGCGACTGCTACTTGAGCGCCCGCTGCTGCTTGAACGCCCGCTACTACTTGAACGTCCGCTACTACTTGAACGTCCGCTACTGCTTGAACGTCCACTGCTGCTTGAACGTCCACTGCTGCCGGAACGCCCGCTGCTGCTTGAACGCCCGCTGCTGCTTGAACGCCCACTGCTGCTCGATTGTCCGCTGCGGCTCGAATGGCCACTGCTATTGGAGCGACTGCTACTACCCGAACGTTCGCCGTCGCTTAAGTTCTCACCACTGCGGTTAGCCCCGCTTTCGCCGGGGGCCTTGCTCACAGGTGTTTCGCTTTTAACAGCTTGGTCGGGTTGTTGTGTTTTTTTGTTTGTGGTGTCCCGCTCATTATCCACGAGGAACGCACCTTTCATTTTGAAATATAATAATCGTTTTAGACGCATGCAACACAGTGGTAGCCTCCTTGCGCTTGCAACGATAAATTCTTAATATATATTTTATCAAAAAGAGGGCAAACAGTCAATCAAAAAAGCGAGCCCCCTTT
>CAZMSM010000044.1:0-18748 GCA_964568955.1 uncultured Eubacteriales bacterium
TAAAGATTAAATGCGCCATGGGTTAAAACGCTGATTTCTGCGCCCTTGCCTGCAAAACTTTCCGCAACATCAATTGCCTTTATAAGTCCCCGCACACGCATGGCGGGTAGATTATCACCGTTGACGAGCAAGTTTGTGCAAAAGGTATTCATGCGTGTATAGTAATAGTCGGGTTGCCCGGCATTATACAGCCCATCGCTGACCGTGCCTGTGCCCGTTAAATCAACCACAAACACGCCATAACCCTGCTCACATAAATCCATCACTTCACCCAGGTGCTTGTGTAGCAAAGTGGTTCCCCCGTCCCAAACCGCAATGATTGTTTTGCTCGGCTTGGTTGAACATTTATTAAAGTAAATACCAAAGTTATGAATACCCTCTTGCTGGTACCAAGTGTAAAGCTCCATATCTAAATTGTAAGCATTAAATTCTCCGTTTTGGGGTGCATATTTTCGCTTGATATATAAGGGGGAAGGCTCATAATTTTCGACCTGCGTCTTAATAAAGTTCTGTGCTGATATCCGTCGGCTTTCAAAATCTATTTTTGAGTTTTGATCGTTTATTTCTTGCAATTCATCCAGAACAAAGTCGTGGATGATGCGGGAGTGGAGGGACGTTACCACTTGACCCGTTTTGGTTGCGTACAGATTTTTTTCTTCCAGCGTTTCCATATCTTCAAGCGCTTTGCACGCCACGCCTTTGAGCGCGCGGGAGAAGAAGTCCGCTGCGGCGTTCGCTAGTGTGAAGGTATAGGCATGTCCCGAGGTGTCCGTGCAGATTTCCAGGTTATTCCCATTGCCGAACAGCTCCCACAGTCTTTTTGTTTTTTCAATCGTTCGGTGGGCACCTTCCAGCGGGAAAAAGTCCGAATCGACCGTTAATAGCATAACCGGTTTGGGCACCATGCAAACCAACGCGTCCGCGTGGTCAAAGCCATCTTTCACCATGCCCGGCCATATTTGTTCCAGGTCCTGCGCCTGCCTGCTATATAAAATTGCTTTGCGGTCCGAAATAAAAGTACCCGGTGCCGCCGCGGCAATTTTTTCCGGCGCGGCCATCATCAACATCGATGTTTGCGTACCGCCTCCGCTGGAGCCCGTTACGCCTATTTTATCGGCATCCACATCATCACGGCTTGCAAGGTAGTCCAGTGCGCATATGCCGTCATGAACGAAATAACGTGTGATGGTTATCCCTGTCAAAAGGCATTGAATGCCCGCATAATCGTGTTCCTTTGTGCAAGGTGGCACAGCAGGTATTTGCCGCCCGTCCTCTAAATAACTAAAACGTTCACCTTGACCTATTGGGTCCAGCCCCATTACAACAAACCCCGCGGACGCAATAGTTCGCTGCACACGCTGATAGACCGGTGACATTCTCCCTTGGGCAGAATGGCCGCATACCATCAGCACTGCCGGGAGTTTACCGTTTGAATTAGCCGGTTTATAGACGTTGGCGGTTGCAAAATACCCCGGTAACGTTTCCAACACCAACGATTCGCAGGTTAAGTTGCCTGTCGTGAAAGAATTGGTGATGCTGACATTTACTTTGCCCGATTTAGGCAGACCGCAAATAGCCCGCTCAAAAGACACTTTCACAGCCACTTGATGCCGCTTTAGTGAATCTTCATCCCAAATATCATCACGGGCTTTGTCGCCTTGCGCCAGATTGTTCAGTGTAATGCTGTCCGCATAAATTTCAAGCTGATTCGGATTCACACTCACCATTTTGCTGCTACTCATCTTACTAATGTCGGATATATTCATAACGGTTGCCTCCATTTACTCATGAAATGATATCAAAACAAAACAATTTTATTCAAAATAATATTTTGCATCATTTTAAAAAAACTACACAACATTCAACTAACTTCAAACCCGAAAACCCTAAATTTATCCTCTCCCCACGTTGACAAGGGGTAGAGCTTTACAGACACCACTTCCCAATCGACCACATGCTTCACAAGACGTTGATGGCTATGGGTTTCATGGATTATATGCTCTTTTCCATCTTTATCTGTAGCAATAATTTTATACTCTTTTGTCAAGGTTTTGGGCAGTTTAAAGAGGGTTTGTTCAAGCGGATAATTGCAGGGCATATTTTGATATTTCCTGTTCAAATCACTGTCAAAAACAAGACGGATAGCGGATACTTTTTGCGGTTTTTCAAATGTGTATTCAATAAAGTCCCCTGTGCTGCCTACCCAGCAGTTTTCCTCGCCCCGGTCAACTGCGTTGCGAACAATTTCCGCATTGCACCGCGCGTTTTGAGTAAGTTTAGGCACCTTGCGTTCGTGCCACGGGATATAGCAGTCATCGTCCATCAGTTTGTGCTGCAGAGCGGCGATATTAATTTCCCCAAGAGACGTGTTAGCGATTACCGCCATAGCGACAGCCGTGCCAACGGCCTGCCCCATAATACCACAGGTTGCCATCACCCGCGACGAGCTCATGGCGGCGTGGGTAGCGCTGATATTGCGCCCGGCAAAAACAAGGTTTTCGATGTTGCTCGAGTAAAGGCTGCGCAGTGGTATCCCCCAGGGGGACGGCGCCGGGTGGTCAACGGCCAAGGGGCCGGCGGTGTAATAAAACCCTGCCGGAAAGTGATCATCCAAAGGCCAGCCACCGTAGGCCACTATGTCCTCAAACCGTCCACCGCTTTGCACATCTTTTTGGGTGATAATATGTTTACCTTTATAACGGCGGCTTTCGCGTTTACCGGGCAAAAAGCCTATCCACTCCAACTCCCAGTTATCTACCCCATGGTCACCATGGTTTTTCATGTGATCCCACACGCCGTAGGCGATTTTAAGCAGTTCGTCGCGGCATTGATCGGTGTCGTGTAGGCAGTCGCCCTCTCCGCCGATTTCAATCCACCAAAAGTTGCTCTCAATATTGTGGCCCTTATGAGGCAAGTCTTCATCTGTGAGGTATTGGTAGGCCAACGCAGGCGGAGTAAAACTCTGCTTTTGCGTGGTTTCCCTTATCTGGAACAAGCAACTCATGCCCATCGTCTTATTGTCCCGCTCGACGGGGCCGATAGACTCGTTAAAGTCCGCCTTGGCTTCACGCCCGAGCATAAAGTCTGCACCGCTCAGCGGCGCTAAAATCGAATCCCCGGAACAATCGGCGAAATATTCTGCTTCAACTACATGAAAGGTTTCGGCATTGGACTGCCAAGCTTTAATGCTTTTTATCCTGTTGTTCTCCGTCTTGGCTTCAAAACAACTTGTGTTTAAAAGCAGGGTCAAGTTTGGTTCAAGCATTGCTTTTTCATACAACACACTGTCCCATACGGCGTACTTTAACCCCGGGTTTTGATAAAAGTTTTCCAACATGAGTTCTTCAACAATACCGGTTTCTCGATTATCTTTGCCACGTGCGCCGCAAATCCACATGCGGATTTCACTTGAGGCATTGCCACCCGGTATGGGGCGGTCGTGAACCAACACGGTCTTTACCCCGTGACGGGCCGCCGCGACGCCAGCACACAAGCCGGCAATTCCCCCACCGACCACGCAAAACTCGGTCGAATACTCAATTGTTTTCAAATCACTCATCCTAAACATTGTTCACTTTATACTTACGGTAAAATTACAAGCCTACCCATGACAACGGGTTGAACCAGTTCCACCTGGCACAAAAATTCGTCAAGGATGTCGACAGTCGATGTGGACAGAATTTTCGGTTTGCGGTTCGCAGCGATTTCGGCAGCATCAACACCGAAGAACTGCGTAAGATTGTTAAAATGAAACTGCTGTAGCCCCACGGTATAAATACGGCTGTCGTCAATATCTTCGTCGTTCAAAGTAAAGCGTTCAATGGTCCGCTTTCCCTTAGAATATTCCAAATAAATCCCTTGCGATAGTTGATAAAACTCCGTATGCCCTTCAAAAGACTCGTCCCGCAACACAAATATCATCATTTGACGCAACTGCTTGCCCGTCACACTAATACGAAAAACCGCATCGTCATACGGGAAGGCGACGAGCAAATCTTGCAGTTCCAAAATCGGCCCGAGTGCTTGTGTTCGGATACTGCCGGAGCCAAGCAGCATAATGTCAAGCCCGAGTGACTGCTGAAAAATATCACTGAACAAGTTGCCCAGTTGTGTTTGCTCGTTACGTATGGGGTGGGTAAACTCGCTTTTAAACCTGGTGACAATGCGGGTATATTTCTCATCGGTTTTTTCTTTATATCTTCTGATTAATTTTTCCAGCGGTTTGTCTTTCGGGCAATGGTCTTCATCTATGGGGATTAACTGCCACTCATAGGAATCAATCGCGTTGGTGTTTTTGTCTACCATAATATCAAAACGCCCGACTTGTGAGCTACCCGTGGCCGCTTGAACAATCGGGATGCCGTTGACAATACAGGGTTCCTGTAGCAATGTGTGGGAATGACCACCGATGATGATGTCAACGCCCCACTCTTTTTTCAGCTTCGTGGCCAGCACTTTATCCTCTTCAAAACCGATATGTGTCAGTAATACGGTAAAGTCTATATCTTCCGTGCGGTAGTTGTTGCAGATTTTACCGATTTCCTTGGCCGCTTCGTTTACATCCACAAATGTACCGATAAGGGGGTCTTGCCTGGTTTGGGCCAGCACATCCTCTGTGAGTACACCGATAAACAGGACGCGAATACCACCGGCCATAATAATAATGTGTGAGCGGAACATCCTCACGTGGTTCGTGGTGATATAGATGTTGGCATTGATAATGGGAAAACGTGCGCATTTTTCCAAAAATAAAAGGTGGGCAATGCCGTAATCCACCTCATGATTGCCAAGCGTAACAACGTCCGGCGCGAGCAGGTTCATAATCTCTATGGTAGAAATGCCCTGGTACTCCTGGTCAATCAGCGAACCGCGAAACATATCGCCGGAAATTACATAAAGAGCGTTTTCCTCCTCCCGGACTTTATTGATGTAGCCCGAAAGCATCGACACGCCGCCCAGGAGTTTTTCGTCCGTATCCTTCGCCAAAAAATCACCGTGCAAGTCGTTCGAGTGTAGAATCGTTAGCTTTTCCAAGACTTTCATTTTTGCACCCCATTCATTAAATTAGCCGTATAAAAACCGGTTTGTTTGCGTTTTGCTAATGCTCACTAATAACCTTTTTTATTGTCGCGCAGCGGATATTGTTCATCACATTTTCGTCATCGTAACTGTAGGTAACATAGATAGTGCCGTCTACCCCTTGAGTGATTGCCGAATAACCACAGTCCCTCACGCCGTTCGTGTCAAGCTCCAGCGGGGTTAATGCCCATATTTTGCCCTCGTCTTTGGAGACGGCTATCTGCAGCCTTGAACGGTTGTGTGCCTTGACCCCTTTGCCTTTGTAAGCATCGGTGATAGACATTACCCAAACGCCGCTTTTAAGTTTGACAATATCAAAGCCGCCTTCATGCTTGAGCGCCGGTTCAACACGCATATCGCCAAAGGTTGCACCCCCGTCGTGGGACTCGTAGCTCAAAACATGATTGGTGGGCTCACCGTTGCGGAAGTAGGAACGTAGGGTACCGTTTTCAAGCACAAGGCTTGCCGCTTGTTCAGGCGCAGTGGAAGCAAATGGTAACCCGTAGCCCCAAGTTTTGCCACCGTCGTCGGTAAAAGCGGTGAGTGAGCAATGAATACCATCGGAATACAGAGGCAACATCAGTCGCGTTTTGCCCTCAAACTCAAACTCTGTCGGCTTGTTTTTGGTTTGCCAGCCAAGCGAGCGCGTAATCGGTCGCCATTTTTTATAAGCCGTATCGGCACCGGCGGCCACTTTGCAAATTCTTTCCGCTTCCCACCAGATATATATTTCAAAAAAAGGAGCGATGCCTGCATATTTGTTCTCTGCACGGATAAAATCGATTGTATGAAGCATGGAGTTGCGCAGGGCAACGACAAAGCTGTCCGTTATATAGCGGTCCTCAATCTTTACATACTCGTTTGCGGGCAGCCGATGTTGATTAAATTGCTCAGCGGTTATATAACGGCACTCACCGTTTACTTCGCCATATACATACCGTGCATTTTCAAAGCCTTCTGCCTTGCCCTGCAGTTCATCGTGCCTTGAGGGGTTCAAAATCCCACGGTTCGCCCATTCCGGATCATGCTGATAGCCGTTTTCGTATTCATAAAAACCTTTTTCGGCATATCTGTATTTCGGTTGCGACGTTTCCCAACAGTTGGACAAGACCGGATACCAGAAGAACCACAGCCTGTCGTTCTTATCGACAAAAACCGTCGGGTTGCAGTCCGCCATCCCCGCCACGTCCGCAATGACAAAGGGCTCTTTCCAAGGGGCATCAAGCGGTTTCCTCGCCGCTAAAATTCGCCCGTCATTCCCCTTACGCTCGCCGTCGGACTGGAACCATACGCTGATAAGCTCACCGTTATGCAGTGCAGCGATACCGGACCCATGGGCGTGTTCCTTGATAACGGGGAAGATGTCTTCAATAACCGGTGTGCCGTACCCTTTAAGTCCTGCAATTTTTGTCGGTTCATGCTGTTCAAAAATCGGTTGCGCAGACTTTTTCTTTTTTGAAAAATCAAAAATCCGTTCGTTTTTCGCTACTGTTTTCAAAAGCCTAAAAAACTTGACCGGCGCGGGTTTGCCAAAAAATTTTATTTTGTTTTGCCGGCACCACTTTTTTCCCGGCTGAACCGCCTCCCCGGTACCGGTATTCAAAACGAATAGTGAGGCATCATAAAAATTTTCCCAGGTTTTACCAAGGTCTGCGGTTTTTGCCACGGGCACACTATTGCCACCGGTTTTGATCGTGAGATGGATTGTTCCGGCTTGTTCGCTCAGCACAAAATCGTCCCTATCGTCTAGGGAACATATTACGTAATCGCGGCTGTCAAAATTCACCCCATTGTCAAAGGAGTACAAAAGCAATGCACAGGAAAACGCATTGGAATATATCGGTAAAATCAACGTGTTTTTACCTTCAAATTCACACTCAAGCGGTTTGCCTCTCATCGAAAACCCGGTGCGCCGCGCGAAGGGATAATGGTTTTCATCGATTTTCACGCCATACAGTTTGCCGAGTGCAAGGGAACGCTTTTCATCCAAAAATAAATCGAATTTTTCCTTTGAAAAACCCGCTTTACCGGCAAGCACTTTGCCGATTGCTTCATAACGGCGGCAAAGCTCGGGGGCGAAGACATCTTCTGCCTCATTAACACCGGCACTCACTTTGGCATCGGTAAAACTACCGCCTAAGCGGGGATAAACCGCGTCACACCACGCCCATTTAATAAAGCTCTCACTGTAGCTGCCTTTGGGTGCAAAGGCAGCCATAGGTTGCTGCGTATCTTCATCCACACAATGCACAGCGGTGTAGAACAGCCATAAGGCTTCGTTTTTATCCAAAAAGAGAAAGGGCCTTGTACAAACCATATCCTCAATAGTGCCCAGTAAAACGGGTTTACCCCCTTGTTCGCTTTTTATACAGGTAATCTTAATAATACCATTTTGAGCGGTTGCCCTTAGAACGCCTTTTGAGCTTAAGGTGATTTCGTTCATTTTAAGTTTTTTCCTTTCTTAGCTTCTAAAAAAGTTTTTGTTAACGGCTACATTTACATTTGTACTTACCGAACAAAGTTTATCACAGCTTCTGCCGTATTGCAACCGATAAACTGTGCATAACGCGCAAACCCCCCGGATCAAGTCCGGGGGGTTTGCGCGTTATATTACAGAACATCGTAACCCTGATCTTCAATCGCATTTTTAATATCATTTAGGCTGACCGCGCCGCTGTCAAAAACCGTTGTAACGGTTTCCCCCGCCAAGTCCACTGTAACACTCTCCACACCGAGCAGGGCACCAACTGCAGTTTTCACAGCATTTTCACAGTGTGAACAAGACATTCCTTCCACTTTCAAAACCTGTTTTTCCATTTAATTTTCTCCTTTCAACCTCATTGACTATACTTTCTTTATTGATACGGCTTGAACCTTTTCAGCCGTAAAGCGTTCGTTAGAACCGACACGGAGCTCAGCGACATCGCCGCGGCGGCGAACATTGGGTTGAGTAGTGGCCCGCCAAAAACAAACAAGAGCCCCGCCGCAAGTGGGATACCCGCCGTATTGTAACCAAAAGCCCAAAACAGGTTTTGCCTGATGTTGCGAATGGTGCTTTTACTCAGGTGAATAGCCGTCGCCACATCCATCAAATCACTTTTCATCAAGACAACATCCGCCGATTCAATCGCTACATCTGTGCCCGAGCCGATAGCAATTCCGACATCCGCTTGCACGAGAGCCGGTGCGTCATTGATGCCATCCCCTACCATCGCGACTATTTTACCAAGGGCTTGCAGTTTTTTAACTTCATTGGATTTTTCATGCGGCAGCACTTCTGCCAAAACACGGTCAATGCCCACTTGTTTGGCTATTGCTTGCGCAGTTGCGTGATTATCGCCGGTTATCATGGCAATCTCCAACCCCATGGAACGGAGCTTTTCAATTGCTTTCAAGCTACTTGCCTTCACCACATCGGCCACGGCAATGATACCGGCTATTTTCTTATCCACCGCGACATACATGGGTGTTTTCCCCTCGTTTGCAAGTAAATCCGATTTTCCGGTAAGAATGTCGAGGGATATTCCTCTTTCATCCATAAGTTTCTTGTTGCCGATAAGCACCATTTTGTCGTCTATTGTTACCTCAATACCAAACCCCGGTATTGCTTGAAAACGACCCGGCCTGATAAGACCGATGTTCTGTTCTTCGGCGTGCTTTACAATGGCCTCGCCCAAGGGGTGTTCCGAGCCTTTTTCCGCAGATGCCGCGAGCTGCAAAAGTCGTTCTTGTGCCATATCCGAAGCGGTTATGATGTCCGTCACCTCAGGTTTGCCTTCGGTGATGGTCCCCGTTTTGTCAAAAACGATAGTGTCAATTTTATGGGTGGTTTCCAGCGTTTCGCCGCCTTTGAATAATATCCCCAACTCCGCGCCTTTGCTCGTCCCCACCATAATAGCTGTTGGCGTGGCAAGCCCCAGCGCGCAAGGGCAAGCAATGACCAGTACCGAAATAAAAATGGTCAACGAAAATTCGAGCGTTTGCCCGGAAATGAGCCAAGCGAAAAAGGCGACAGTGGCAATAGCAAAAACAATCGGTACAAAATAGCCGGAAACGATGTCCGCCATCCTGGCAATGGGCGCTTTTGTGCCTTGTGCCTGCTCAACAAGCTTGATGATTTGTGCAAGCGCCGTATCCCCACCGACCTTTGTGGCCTTGAATTGTATGACACCGTTTTTATTGATGCCGGCAGCAAAAACTTTGTCCCCCGCCTGCTTATCCACCGGAATACTTTCGCCCGTGAGCATGGATTCATCCATTGTCGTATGCCCTTCCAAAACCACACCGTCCACCGGAACCTTTTCACCGGGTTTTACCAAGACAACATCGTCGATTTCTACCTCATCAATAGGCACCTCGACTTCTTGAGCGTTTTGTATAACAACAGCCGTTTTTGGGGCAAGCCCCATGAGTTTTTTAATGGCTTCAGAGGTTCTGCCTTTTGAAACGGCCTCCAAGGATTTACCCAGCAATATCAAGGTAATAATGACCCCGGCGCTTTCAAAATACAAGCCCTCAACCGCTTCCATAGCGACGTCCATGTTGCCGGTTATGATGCGATAGGTAGAGTACAAGCTGAATAAAATTGCCGCAGTTGTACCAATGGCAATGAGCGAGTCCATATTTGGTGAGCGCTGTAAAATAGCTTTATAGCCGACGGTGTAGAAGCGGCGCCCGGCAATAATAATTGGCGTGACCAAGACAATTTGAGCCAAAGCAAATGCCAAAGGATTTTGCATCGGCTCAAGAAAATTC
This sequence comes from uncultured Eubacteriales bacterium, assembly GCA_964568955.1. Lineage (GTDB taxonomy): Bacteria > Bacillota > Clostridia > Oscillospirales > Acutalibacteraceae > UBA1447. The sequence goes on from CAZMSM010000044.1 coordinate 9,835, forward strand.
GGTATGGTAAAACTCAACCAGCTGACCATGGAACCCATAGCCAAATAAAGCAGCGGCACGGCGAAAACGGCGGAAATTATAAATTTGCGCCATAAGGTGTTTACTTCTTTTTCTTTCCTGAGTTTGTCCTCGTCAACAGCGTTTTCCCGCTCAGCATCGAGCGCCTTATAACCCAGTTTTTCAATTGTTTGTTTGATGGCGGAAAGCTTGACCGTTTTGCGGTCATAGTCCACCGTTGCCTTTTCCGTCGCTAAATTAACCGTAACCTTTGTAACACCATGCATTTTAGCGAGCATTTTCTCAATCCGCGCCGAGCACGCCGCACAAGTCATGCCATCAATGGGGATAACAACGCTTGTGTTCTGGGTCTTGGCTTGTTCCACAACGCCGAAGCCGATTTTTTCAATAGCTTCTTGAATCGTCGCGGGGGATGCTTTGTCCTCATCATAGGCCACGGTTAGCTTTTCGGTCGCGGTATTGACCGATGCATGTGAAACACCGTCAAGCTTACCCACTACTTTTTCAATCCGCATCGCACAGGCGGCACAGGTCATACCGGTTATTTCGATGGTTTTGTTCTTAACAGGTTTTTCCGTCATATCGTCGCGCCTCCTTAAATATACTGCTTTAAAAACAGTAGGGCTTGTTTGTAGCCTTCAAATCCCAACCCCATAAAAGTTTGAACGGCCGCCATGCTTACATAGGACAACCGCCGAAAGGCCTCGCGCTTACTAATATCGGACAAATGCACTTCGACCGTCGGAATTGAAACGGCTTTCAAGGCATCCAAAATCGCAATACTTGTATGCGTATAAGCGGCGGGGTTGATGACAATTCCGTCAAATTTGCCCACTGCTTGCTGGATAGTATCTACAATAGCGCCTTCGTGATTGGACTGAAAAAACTCGACTTCTATGTCGTGTTCTGCGCAAACATTTTTGATAAATTCCAACAGTTCCGCATAGGTGCCGGCACCATAAATATTTTTTTCCCTCATGCCAAGCATATTGATGTTTGGGCCGTTGATGACAAGTACGTGCATAAACACTCAGTCCTTTCGCAGGTTTGCAAAACTTATTTCAAGAAAGCTGCGCCATATCTCTTGCGCGGCAAGCTCGGGGGTGCCATCGTTCTTGATTATTATATCACAGTTTTCGGTATAAATCGGCAGTCGTTTTTTGAGCATCGCTTCAAGCCCTTGCAGATCGGCTGACAGCGGGCGGCCGTTTAAGGCGAGTTTTTCTACATCCCTTTGGATGAAAACCATAAAACCGTTTTGCTTGAGGTTCAGACGATTTTCCTGCCTTAAAACAGCCCCGCCACCCGTGGCAATAATCAACCCTTTTTCTTTCCCGACACTTTCGACAGCCACCGCTTCAAGATTCCTGAAATAGTCTTCGCCGTACCGTCGGAACAGTTCCGACGTTTTTGTTTTGGCTTCACGCTCGATGAACGCATCCGTATCCGTAAACACTTTGCCTGTAAGCGCGGCCAATGCCTTGCCAACGGTTGTTTTCCCACTGCCCGGCATACCGATAAGCACAATATTGACGCAAGTCAGCGTGAGTTCGTCGACAATTTCATCAATGATTTTTTTAGGGACAATTTCTTTGCCGAAGAATAAATCCGCAGACCGTTTGGCCTGAGCGGCCAGCATCGAAAGCCCGTTGGCAAAAGGAATACCAAGGCGTTTTGCATCGAGCAAAAGTCTTGTAAAAAGCGGATTGTATATTACATCCAAAACGCCGCAGCAGTGTGGGAATTTTTCAAGCGCCACGGGGTTGGCCGCCGTGTCCGGGTACATGCCAACGGGGGTTGCGTTAATAATAATCTGTGCGTCCCCGTACAGGTCATACACATTGCTGTAATTCACCTTGCCGCCGCGCGTGACAACCGTCACCCTCGCCGCACCGGCATCCCGGGCCACGGCCTGTACCGTAATACCCGTCCCACCGCTGCCGAGCACCAGCACTCTTTTATCCTCGAGGGATATGCCCGCTTTTTGAGCCATGTAGGCAAAGCCATAATAGTCGGTGTTGTCCCCATGAAGTGCCCCGTCTTTACCCACTGTTATGGTATTGACGCTACCGAGCCTTTGGGCCGTTTGTGAGAGTGTGTCGCAAAAGGGGATAACCGCCTTCTTGTACGGAATCGTGACATTGATCCCCCTAAAGTCCCTTTGGGCAAAAAATGCCGGTAGAGCATCCGGGGCAATGTTCTTGATTTCATACGCATAGTCCCCGATGAAAGCGTGAATTTGTTTGGAGTAACTGTGGGAAAGTTTTTCCCCTATCAGACCGTAATCCATTCTTCTGCCCGCTTCTTTCTATATTTCGGAATAGTTGCCCAAAAAGTCAAACTGCTCTGTTCCCGCGGCAATTTCGCAAATAAGGTTCATCACCGGTTCCGAAACGACACTGGCATCGATATCAAAGTAGAACATGAACTCAAAGTCCTTGTCCGGCACGGGGCGGCTTTCGAGCTTTGTCAAGTTGAGCCCCAAAACGGAAAATTTGGAAATCATTTCATACAGCGAGCCCGGCCTGTGCGAAACGGATAGCATCAAACTGATTTTGTTGGCTCCCGGGTAAATTTCCAGCTTTTTGGATATACAGATAAAGCGGGTATAGTTGTTGGTGTTGTTTTGAACATCGACACCCAAGGCGGCAAGCCCATACAGTTCGGCACAGTTGTGGGATGAAAGCGCCGCAACATCACTACGCTGGGACTGTGCCACCATCTGGGCAGCAACGGCCGTGTTTTCAACCACGGTGACCTTCACGCCCTTTAAGCTATCCAAAAATTTGCTGCACTGGGCGATGGCCTGTTCGTGGGAGAAAATCTCTTTTATATCGGCTACTTTGCAGCCGGGCTTGGCAAGCAGGGAGTGGTCGATTTTTAGTTTTAACCCTTTTACGATGTGGAAGTTATGCTGCTTCATAAGGTCATACACTTGCGTGACCGATCCGTGAGAGCTGTTTTCAATGGGTAAAATGCCGTAACGGCTAAGCCCCGTTTCCACCGCGCGAAAGACCCCTTCAAAAGTGTTGAAGTACATAATGTTGGGTAGCGAAAACAGTTTGTCCGCAGCGATTTGTGAATACGCCCCCTCCACCCCTTGGCAAGCAACAACAGCCTTTGTGGGGAAAAGCTTCGGTGTTTCGTCAAGTGCTTTTTTGATTTCGTAGGCCAGGGGGCTATCCTTAGCCATCAAGGCGTTTTGATAGGAACGGCTCAAACTAAAAAGAGTGAGAAAAAGGGTTTTGATGTAGACTTCCAATTCCGGGTCAGCCCCTGCCGTCACCCTTGTGAGAATTTCCCTCTCCCTACTCTTGTCCAGCACCATGAGTTTATTGTCCCTTTTATATTGGGATATTAGTTGGGAAATTTCCATTCGCGTGTTAAAAATTCGGGTCAGCTCGTCGTCAATTTTATCAATCTGCGCTCTCAAGGTTTCAATATCCATTTTATTTAACTCCTTTTTTAAATATGTCAAGTAAAACGATGGCAGCAACCGCCTCCACGGCAATCACTGCTCTGGGGACAATACAAGGGTCATGCCGACCTTTGATTTTTAAGGTGCTGTTTGTTCTTTCCACCAAATTCACGGAATCCTGCTCTAAACCGATGGATGCTGTTGGTTTAAAAGCCACGCGGAACAGTACAGGCATGCCCGTGCTGATGCCACCCAAAATTCCGCCATGATTGTTCGTGCGTGTTTTTATCTTGTCCTGTGCAAAATAGTACGCATCATTGTGCTCGGATCCCCGCATTTTGGCAGCGGCAAAACCGGCACCGAACTCAATCCCTCTCACGGCGGGAATGCCGAAAATAGCCGCGGCCAGCCGATTCTCCACCCCATCAAACATGGGCTCGCCAAGCCCTACAGGCACACCCACGGCACAGCATTCCACTAGGCCGCCGACGGAATCCTGCTTTTGGGCGGCCGCCTCAATTTGAGCAATCATCAACAAGCCGGCCTCATCATCCAAAACAGGGAAAGCTTTTTTAGCGATGCTATCTAACTGCTCTGCGCTTACACAAACGGGGTCGAAAAGTTTGTCCTGTGCCGTACCCACAGTGGCTATATGCCCACCGACCGTAATACCGCGCCGCGTGAGTATTTGCTTGCAAACAGCACCCGCAAAACACAGGGGGGCCGTCATCCTACCGGAAAAGTGGCCACCGCCACGAATATCGTTAAAGCCCTCAAACTTTATATGGGCCGGGTAATCCGCGTGGGAAGGTCTGGGAACATCACGAAGCCCGCTGTAATCTTTGGAACGAACATCTTTGTTTTCAATCATCGCACAAAGCGGTGCCCCGCAGGTAACACCGTCCAGAAGGCCCGACAAAACAATCGGCTCGTCTTGTTCCTTCCTTGGGGTCACATAGCCTGTGCTACCCGGCGCGCGCCGGCTCATAAAGAGTCGCACTTGATCCATATCAATGGCTTCCCCCGCGGGCAAGCCGTCGATTACAACCCCTATGCCCTCGGAGTGTGATTGCCCGAATATAGTAATTTTTATGTCTTGACCAAAATTAGATGACATGTGCAAGCCCTCCCAGTTTATTATAATCTTCAAAAAAATCAGGGTATGATTTTTCTGTTGCCTCGGCACCTTGGATAACAAGTGTTCGCTTGCAAGCCCCCGCAACCACCGCCAACGCCATAACAATCCTGTGGTCGTTGTACCCGTGTGTTACACCGCCGCCTAGGTGTTCTTTTCCCCGTATCACAAGCGAATCCTCTCGTTCTTCCACATCGGCACCAATGGCATTGAGGCTTTGCGCGATAGCGTGAAGCCGATCACTTTCTTTGAAGCGTACCCGTCGAGCATTTTTTATCACCGAGGTCCCTTTTGCAAGTGCCATTACAGCCACCACAACAGGCACCAGATCCGGTATTTGTGCCACATCAAGGGTGATGGCCTTGAGTTCCCTGTGGGTGACAAAAGCGGTGCCGTTTTCAAACTTCGTATCCGCGCCCATTTGTTTTAACACTTCCATCATGCGGCGGTCACACTGCAAGGAATTGAGGTCAAGACCGGCACAGGCAACCTGCCCGTTTATAGCCCCGGCCGCCAGCCAAAAAGCGGCGTTGGACCAGTCCCCCTCCACCTGCGCGCTACCGGGCGAAATATAGGTTTGCCCACCGGGGATTACGAAACGGTCTTTTTCGCAAGCGATTGTAATACCGAATTTTGCAAGCGTGCTAACGGTCATATTGACATAAGCGGATGATTCAAGGGGTGACGTTAACACAACTTCACTGTCACTTTTGAGTAGCGGCAAGGCAAAAAGAAGCCCGGATATAAATTGGGAGCTCACGTTGCCCGGCAGTTCATACCTGCCGATTTTTAACCCACCTGTAACCTGAAACGGCAATTTTTCGCCACTGAAGGCACAGCCGTTGGCTTGCATAGCGTGAATAATGGAATCCAGTGGTCTTTCCGGCAGTCTGCCGGAACCGGTTATCTTGAACTTATCATAAATCGCCGCGGCAACAGGGAGTAAGAATCGCAAAGTAGAGCCGCTTTCGCCGCAGTCCAAAAAAGGCGTATCACTCGTTTTCTGCAAAATCGGGTCGACGGTGAATGTATCGCCAACCGCTTTAATTCCGCAACCCATAGCCCTCAGGCAAGCCATCGTGGCCGCAATATCTCGGGACATATTTTTAACAGTGATTTTTGTCGGCTCAGTGCTGAGTGCCGCACATATCAGCAGTCGGTGGGCGTCCGATTTTGATTCGACAGCTTGAACAGTTCCTGTGAGTGCCGCCGGCCTAATGGATATATCCAAATCTATTCCTCCCGCTCGAGTCCGCTTTTAATAAAACTTTCCAGTTGTGACACCGGCAAGTTCATTATCTGCGCTTGGCCGATTTTTATCGGAATAATCAGATTGATGGAACTGCCTATCCTTTTTTTGTCCCCCAGCGCCGCCGAGGTCAAACCGTGCAGTTCAAAGGGACAGTCTATCGGTAGTCCATGCTTTTTTAAAATGTCGATAAGCCTGTCAAGGCAAGGTTCTTTTGTCAGGCTTAATTTTTCGGCGGCACGGGTAACCACCACCATGCCCATTGCCACGGCGTGCCCGTGTGTTATGGAATAATCACTCATTTTTTCAATCGCATGCGCCAATGTGTGCCCAAAATTCAGCAGTTGCCGCTCGCCCTTATCAAACTCGTCCCCCGCAACTACATCGCCTTTGATTTGCACGCAGCGGGCAATGCATAATTCCGGATTGTTGCGCAGAAAGTCACCCGTTTCAAGCATTTCAAAAAGCTGGGCGTCCTTTATCATGCCGTATTTAATGGTTTCCGCCACACCGTCTGCTAAAATTTCATCCGAAAGGGTTTGAAGGGTGTCGCTGTCGCAAACAACAAGGTCGGGTTGCCAAAACGCGCCCGCCAAATTTTTACCGGCATCCAAATTAACCCCTGTTTTGCCGCCAACGGAAGAGTCCACCGCGGCGAGCAAGGTGGTTGGCATTTGCACAAAGCCTATACCCCGCATGTAACAAGCCGCGGCATACCCCGCCAAGTCCCCTGTTACACCGCCACCCAAGGCAAGGACCCTATCACTACGCGTGATAGAATGCTCTGCCATAAACTCCAGCAACTGTGAGAAGACGCGAAGATTTTTTGAATGCTCCCCGTGCGGAAAAACAAATTTAGAGATGCTAAAGCCGGCATCGGTCAAGGACTGCAAAACTGCATCACCATACAGCGCATTCACACGGTCGTCCGTCACCAAAACAATACCGCAGGGGGAGAAATATTCTTTCAATATCTCTCCGACCTTGTTCAAAAGCCCTTTTCCAATGAGTACATCGTATTTTTTTTGTGTGCAGGCGATTTTTACCGTATGCAATTCAGTTCATTCCTTCCCTAAAGGTAATTTCAAAGCTTTGTTTTTATAGTTTTGTAAGGCTCATATACTTTACACAACGTTTTTTGAGCGTTAATCGTTAGCCATTAAGAATTCAAGAATCTACTCATCATTCAGCTTCTGCTTGAGCTCACTGCCTTCACGCAGCATATCACTCAACCCCGCGGCATCGCCCGTCTTGATTGCTGCGCTGTATCCCATCAGCCCTTCCACAAGCGAGTCAATCTCTGCCGTTAGATTTTCACGGTTTGCCATAAACAGTTCTGTCCACATTTTTTCGTTGAGTTTTGCCACCCTGGTCATATCTTTATAACTCCCCGCGGAAAAACCTTTGTGGTGAAGTGCCGCCGGGTTTTTGACATAAGCGCTGGATACCACATGGGCCAGCTGGGATGTAAAGGCAATCATCTTGTCATGTTCCTCGGGCGTGGTAATTTGAACGTTGTTGAAACCTATCTTTAAAAACAACTTTTTTAACGCTTCAACCGTCGCGATTGGTGTACCGAGAGTTGGTGTTATGATCATCGACGCTTTTTCAAACAAATTTTTCTTCGAATACTCAAAGCCGGAAAATTCGATGCCTGCCATCGGATGGCCGCCGATAAAAGTGAAGCCGTTGTCGCGTGCAAGGCCTTTGGCCACCGAACAGACTTCCCGTTTTACACCGCAACAATCAATAACAAGGCCGCCTTTTTTAAACAGCGTCGCATGCTCGGTCAAAAAGGTAAGGGTGGCTTCCAAATACAGTGCCACTATCACCAAGTCACAAGTTTCAATCTTTTCGTCCGTCAGCTCACCGTCAATGGCTTTGATAAGCTTTGCCTTGTAAACAACGGGGGCCGCAATATCCATCCCCAACACGGTATGGTCTGTATGTTCTTTAATCGCTTTTGCAATGGAACCGCCAATGAGCCCGAGCCCCACTATACCGATTGTCATAGAAATCACTCCTCAAAAATAATGCAAAGCTAAAGCTTTACCGGTATTTGCAAGCAAAGGGCAAAATAGAATTTATCTGTAGGACAAGCTCAGCAAAAGCTTCCGGTGTAAGCGACTGCACACCGTCACAAAGCGCATGCGGTGGATCATTATGTACCTCAATCATCAGCCCGTCCGCACCTGCGGCGACAGCTGCAACAGCCATGGGGCGTACCAAGCGCGCAATCCCTGTTGCGTGACTCGGGTCAATAATAATCGGTAGATGCGTCAGCTCCTTGAGTAGCGGTATGGCCGATAAATCCAGCGTATTCCTCGTAGCCGTTTCAAAAGTACGAATTCCTCTTTCGCAAAGGATCACATTTTCGTTCCCTTCGGACATAATATATTCGGCACTCATTAAAAGCTCTTGCAAGGTGCTGGATAAACCTCTTTTTAACAAGATAGGTTTTTGGAAGCGACCAAGCTCCTTGAGCAGTTCAAAGTTCTGCATGTTCCTCGCGCCCACTTGAATAAGGTCAACATCATCAAACAGGTTCAGCTGTGACAAATCCATGACCTCCGTCACAATCGGCAGCCCGGTCTGCTTTTTTGCCTTGAGCAACAAATCCAAGCCGTGCGCCCTAAGCCCTTGGAAAGCATAGGGCGAAGTGCGTGGCTTAAAGGCACCGCCGCGCAGGATGGTGGCACCGGCCGCCTTAACGCTTTCCGCTATGCTGCAAACCTGCTCCTCGGACTCGATGGAACAAGGACCTGCGATAATCTGAACCTGCCCCCCACCGATTTTAACCCCGCCGACATCAATCACCGTATCATTGGGATGAAACTTGCGGTTGGCCTTTTTGTAAGGTTCCTGCACAAGCTTAACATCCTCCACAATGCTCAGCGCACGGATTAAGTCAGCATCAATCACCGTTGTGTCGCCAATCAGGCCCACAACCGTCTGGCGCTGCCCAAGGCTTACGTGGACATCGATATCCATGCTTTTGAGCCAGTCTTTCAGGTTCTCAAACTGTTCCTTATCGTGGTTTTCTTTGAGTATAACTATCATTATTGCTCCCCCTCATAAAATATTGCAAATCGTG
>CAZMSM010000045.1:0-18662 GCA_964568955.1 uncultured Eubacteriales bacterium
CGAGCGCATGGCTCAATTTTTATTTTGAATTTACACCAATTATACGGACTTAATCTTTATATTTGTTCGATTATATGTTATGATCTATCAGAAATACTGCTGTGAAGGCGCGTGTACTTTAGTGAGCGAGTATTCATCTAGAGACGAATGATGAATACCTATTCATCTATGGACGAATAAACAACTTGCAAAATGATGCGGGATGCAGCATAGTTTTAAGGCGTTTGAAATTTAAACAGTGAACTTTGCACTGTAATCATTGGAGGAAATAAACCATGAGTAGTAACAGAATGACCAGACCGCCGCTCCTGCTTGAAGATTTTGAGTCGGCGCGGACAACAAGCGAAGGCACCGGGCGGCGCTGGGGCTCCATGGGCGAAAAAACCTATGCCTCGGTCGAGATTGTAGACAGACAGAGCCATCCGCATATCATTCGCAGTGGGAACCATGCGCTGAAGTTTGACTACGATTTTCGGTATGAGACAACCGAGGGTGGTAGCCGGCGTGCCTATTTCAATACCTATGGGGGCGAAAATGAGCATCCCATGGCTGATATGAACATCAAAGACGACCCTCATGTTCTGGTAATCCCCGAGGGCGAATACCCCACACACCTTGCTATGTGGGTATACGGCGATGCCAACGATGCCTGGTTTAACGGAATGATCGTTGATTCGGACGGTAAAAATATAGAAGTAACTTGCGGAGATCAAGACTGGGTCGGCTGGAAATTTATCGTCATGGAGATTCCGCCAAACTTTAAGCTCCCATTCTATGTGGTCTATGCCGCCCGCCTGCTTACCGGCAATCAAACCATCCACGGCAGCCTTTATATTGACGAGATTATGGCGATTTACGGCGGGATAGATTTCGACGCTGTACCGCCTTCGGTTACTCGCTTATCCTCGCGGGAAGAGCCTTCCGGCTTGCCCGGTTTCCCTGTAATCAGTGCACTTCTTTCCGACTTGGACGATGACGAGAACGGCTGCCCCGCGTCGGGTGTTGACACCGGGCGTACCGAAGTAACGATCGATGGCGTTCGTCACAAAAACAACATCTGTTTTAAACCGTCCGGCAAGGATACTGTGCTGGAATTTACCCCGGATTTTTCCCTTTGCGGCGGTCAGCATAAGTTGGTAATTGTTGCCTTTGACCGGGCCGGCAACCGTACTCAAGTTCAACAGTTTTTCGACGTGCATTCCCGGGCGCCCCGGGTCTACCGGTCGGTAGATGATTCGGTTGAATTCGGAGGCAGCTTGTTCTACCGGTTCTTTATAGAGGGCTCCCTGAAAGATACGAAAACATCAGTTTCGATAAAATACGACAGTGAAATGCTTGTTCCCTCCGAAAACTTCTTTACCCCCGCGCCGGGGGTTGCGGCAAACATTAAGGACGACAACGGCCGAGTTTCCATCGAGATGGTTTCGGGCGAAAATAGTGGCAGATTTGAGCTTGCAACGCTCGAGTTTGTAGCAACTTCTGCGCATAATGGAGTTCGGGAGACGGCGCTTGTTTGTGAAAACGCAGCGCTTGAGTCAAACGGCGAAGCCGAACAGTTTTGCCTTGCAGATGCCAAAGTAGCCATCAAACCCGGGCTTTGCCTTTTGGTCGAGCGGCTTTGCAGGGGTTATGATACCGTGTTTACCGTTACCGATGCACAGGGGTTGCCGGTAGCCGGTGCAAAGGTTTACGAGGGCCAAAATGATACCGAGTATCCGGGGGAAAGCGATGCTCAAGGGCGCGTAACCGTTGCCGGTGTTTCGAGCGGGGATATAGGCACTAAACTGGATTTGTACGCCCGTAAAGCGAACCGGTTCAGCCTGATCGCACGTTATTCGGTCAGCAACGATTTTGGCGTTGAACAACCAACGAATATCAATGTCAGCTGTGGGAAAGACTCTACGGAAGTTTCGGTCACTTGGCAGACAGGCGTCGGTGTAACCGAAGGTGCTATCCGCTATGCGCTCAAAACGCCAGAAAAGACGGAATTGGCAGCGGACGATACCATCAAGAGTGCTCAGAGAAGCAATAATTTCAGCACATTTAAGGATGAATCTTGTGAAATGAATGGCTATTCGGTTTACCTGCCCGGCATTAAGCCCGGTGCGGAATATCTATACAAAGTTGGGACCGGTGATTTTTGGAGCGAGACAAAAGTGTTGAAAACAATACCTGCAAAAGAGGAATACTCTTTCGCGGTTCTGGCCGATACGCACAACGTCTGCGGCGAGGCCATGCGTACCGCGCTCAAATATAATCCGTCAATTTCGTTTTTTGCCCATGCGGGGGACTTTGTTTCCGCCGGCGGTGTTTATGACGACTGGCTGAAATATTCCCACGATGCCAAAGGTCTGTTTGAGGTCTATCCCACTGTTCCGGTCAGCGGTAACCACGACTTAAGCGACGGTACCGGCGCGAACTATCGGATGATTTTCAATAACCCGGCAAACGGCGTAGACGGTGCGCCCGAAGGGCTTTATTATTATACCGAGCTTAACAACACGCTGATTATTTCGCTGGGCGGTGGCTACGAGGACGATGCGGCTATAATGGATTGGATAACCGGAATCATCCAAAATACGGCGATGAAGTGGAAAGTCATTTTGGTCCACGAAGGCCCCTATACCTGCTATATCAACTCGGCGTCGGAAGAGTTGAAGTGGGGCAATTTCTTCGGGAAGACGGACATTGACCTGGTGATTTCAGGCCACGACCACACATTCCAGCGCGCCACCATCAAAGACCACCAAACGCTTGACGTTGACCGGGTGATTTCATCTGCCGACGGCATAACATATTTGCAGTGCGCAACTTCGGGCGGAGCGTCAAACCACAACTGGGCTAACCACCGCCCGATTTGGAACGCCGTTTACGACAGCAAAACGCCCTCCGCATCGATACTCAGGGTGTCGGATGAAAAGATACGGGTTAACTCACTGTGTGTTGCCGACAACGCCGAGGGATTTGAAGAATTTGACTGGTTTGTATTGACGAAATAATGAGAGGTCACTCTTTCGTTGCACTTAAAAGTAAACCGGTAAATTTTTAATCGTTGCTCATTTTTCTGTTCGCGCTATGATTTGATAAATTTATATTTTGTGAGGTGGTGCCGATTGAATTTCGGAGGACTCATACCGTTATTCATTATAATTATTGTTACTGATATAACTCAAGCAAGAAACAAACGACAAGTGATGAGAATGATAATCAAGAGGAAAAAAATAAAAAACGGGGAGAAGTCAATTATGAACGAAGCAATCAATATATTTTTGGGTAAAGAGTGTGTTGTTTATACCTTTGAGGGTGCCAGCATAAAAGGGATTGTTGAAGCGGCCCAGGATGGTTGGCTGCGCATCAAAACAAAAAAGGGGCAACAGCTTGTCAACCCGGATTTTGTCAGCCGGATTCGTGAAGTGTAGCAAAAGATTGATACGATGTTTCGGCAAGAGCAGAGCCCTTGCCCTACGGCGCTTGGATAAAATTTGTGATCATTACTCTCTACAGAAAACTCAAACGGCAACAAAACGGCGGCAATATCCTTTTGGGGATGTTGCCGCCGATATTTTTCTTTTGTTAAATTGTCAGCCTACTCTTTTTCCTTATTCCGTTTAATCACCTTAAGCCTGGAGAAATCTTCTCGGTCTTTTTCCTCCAGCGCGTCGGTGATATATTTGACGGTGGAATTAAAGCGGGGGATAATCACATTGTCCAGGGCGTTGGTGCGTTTTTGTGTTTTTTTGATGGCGTCGGCGAGTCGGTAAACGCAGTTCTCCACTTCGGCAAGCTCTACCGTCTGCCTTTTCACCTCGTCGAACTTGACGTAGGCGTCGTCAAGCTGGGAGTTGGTGGCGTCGAGCCCGTAGTATATTTCCGCCGGGCGGGGGGCGAGGGTTACCGTTGGTAGCTCAACGCCCATTACACTGCGAAAGTCCATTTCAATACCGTTGTCCACGGGGATGGTCATTGCCGAACCCCTGCACACCCCGAGGGTGATGTGTGCCCGCTGGAGAGCGGCGTAGGCATCGGCGTAGGTTGCGGCAATTTGCCCTTGAATTACATTTGCTCGGTCAATCATCAGCATCATTTCGCGCACGAGTATACTGCGCTTGCGGTCCATCAGGTCATAGCCGAGATGGGCGAGCGCTAATGATTTTTGGGTGTTGATTAAATTGTTTTTCGTCGGAAAAACTTGAGGGGACATGTAGGGTCAAACCCTTTCAAATGATTTCGGGGCTTTAAAGATTTTCGTTGATTAAAGTCGTAGCAGGATGATAGTATTTGTCAATCATTGTATCTTTGGCTCTGTCAAGCATGTTGCGTGGCAACAGGGAAAGCAGTTCCCAGCCTAATTCGAGCGTTTCGATTATGGTGCGGTTTTCGGTGTAGCCTTGGTTGATAAAACGCTGTTCAAACGCTCTGCCGAAAGTCATGAGCAGCTTGTCGTCATCCGAAAGCTCGTCTTCGCCGATGACCGATGCGAGGGCTTTGGCGTCTTGCACTTTTGCGTAGCAGGAGAAAAGCTGGTTTGCCAAGTCCGCGTGGTCTTCCCTGGTGTACCCCTCGCCGATACCGTCTTTCATCAGCCTTGAAAGGGATGGCAAAATGCTGATAGGCGGGTAAATGCCCGTGGAGTCAAGGGCTCTGTCGAGTACGATTTGACCTTCTGTTATATAACCGGTCAGGTCCGGAATCGGGTGAGTGATGTCGTCATTAGGCATGGTTAAAATCGGGATTTGTGTTACGGAACCCTGTCGCCCTTCGATGATGCCCGCGCGTTCATACAGGGCGGCTAAGTCTGAATATAAGTAGCCGGGGAAGCCTTTCCTGCCGGGGATTTCACCTTTGGAGGAGCTGAACTCGCGCAGGGCTTCCGCATAGGAGGTCATATCTGTCAGGATAACTAAAATATTCATGTTAAGGTCAAACGCCAAATATTCCGCGGCGGTCAAGGCACAGCGGGGGGTAATGATGCGCTCAATAATCGGGTCGTTGGAAAGGTTGAGGAACATCACAACCTTGCTCATGACATTCGATTCTTCAAACGTGCGTTTGAAATAGTCCGCAACATCGTTTTTAACGCCCATTGCGGCAAAAACCACAGCGAAATCCTCGTTGTCGGCTATGGATGCCTGGCGAACGATTTGCGCGGCAAGTTCATTATGTTTCATGCCGGAGCCGGAAAAAATCGGCAGTTTTTGGCCGCGGATTAAAGTAGCCAATGCATCAATGGAAGAAATGCCGGTTTTAATGTAGTTGCGCGGATAGACGCGGCGAACGGGGTTGATGGGTGCGCCGTTAATGTTGCGATTGCATACGGGGAAAATTTTGCCCATGCCGTCAATCGGGTGACCCAAACCGTTAAAAATTCTGCCGATAATTTCGGGCGACAAGGGCAGTTCCATCGGCTTGCCAAATAAGCGGGTACGGGTGTTTTCCATGGAAACGCCACCGGTTCCTTCAAAAACCTGTATGGTGACCTGCTTGCCGTCAATGCGGATAACACGGCCGTGGCGGCGTACACTGCCGTCTGTAAGTGTTAATTCAGCCATTTCCTCAAAGCTTGCGTCCTCAACACCGTCAAGCACGACGAGCGAGCCGATGATGCGGCTTAATCCGATATATTCAAAAATCATAAAAGAACATCCCCCCATTGCTTTTCAAGTCGCGGTTACCGTTTCCCAAGCCCGGCAAGTGTGCGGTCTATTTCTGTCAGATAGCCATCGAGTATCTCCAACTTGTCATTGGGCACGTCGGATTTCATCGCAATAAGCTTGTCAAACAGATGGAGTGCTAAAATCTTGGATACCGGCACTTTAGCCAGGACGAGTTCCAAGGATTTATTGTATAGATGCAGAATACACCGCATCATTTTAAGCTGTTTTTCAAGGGGTACATATGTATCCGTTGGGTCGGTGGCATTTTGCTGCAAAAAGCCGACGCGGATAACGCGGACAATTTCAATAATCAACTTTTGTTCATCGGGCAACACGTCCACGCCGATAAGCTTGACGATTTCCATCAAGCCTTTTTCTTCCAGCAAGAGCGCGTGAATATCGTTGCGGCACTGAATGAAATCATGACCGACATTTTTGCGGTACCAATCGGACAAATCATTGAAATATTCGCTGTAACTTTCCGTCCAGTTTATCGCCGGGAAGTGACGGGCGTAGGCAAGTGCTTTGTCCAGTGCCCAAAAGCAGCGGGTAAAACGTTTGGTGTTTTGCGTAACCGGTTCGGAAAAATCCGACCCTTGAGGGGATACGGCACCGATGACCGTTATAGACCCTTCACCGCCGGCAAAAACTTCATAGTAGCCGGCGCGTTCATAAAAAGCCGAAAGCCTTGAGGGCAGGTAAGCGGGGAAGCCCTCTTCGGCGGGCATTTCTTCAAGCCTGCCGGAAATTTCCCGCAGAGCCTCCGCCCAGCGGGAGGTGGAGTCGGCCATGAGGGCTGTATGGTAACCCATGTCGCGGTAGTATTCGGCAATGGTGATACCGGTGTATATGGAGGCCTCTCTGGCGGCGACGGGCATATTGGATGTGTTGGCAATGAGCACCGTACGGTCCGTTAACGGTCTGCCTGTGCGGGGGTCTGTAATTTCTGCAAATTCCGCCAAGGCTTGGGTCATCTCGTTGCCGCGTTCTCCACAGCCGACGTAGATGATAATATCGGCATCGCACCACTTGGCGAGCTGATGTTGTGTGACGGTTTTGCCCGTACCAAAGCCGCCGGGTACCGCTGCGGCACCGCCTTTGGCAATGGGGTACAGTGTGTCAATAATGCGTTGGCCGGTAATCAGCGGTCGGGTAAGCGGCAGGCGTTTTTTGACCGGGCGGGGGGTACGGATAGGCCAGCGTTGGCACAGTGTCAACTCGTGAACAGTGCCGGCATCATCTTTTACTTTAACGATGACATCCTTTAGCTTATAGCTGCCGTTTGGTGCGCATTCCACAACCTCACCATGCAAATCGGGCGGGAGCATCAAGCGGTGCATCACAACGGGCGTTTCCGGTATCTGTGCGTAAAAAGCGCCGCCTTGGAGTTTGTCCCCAACCTTTACCAAGATTTCCGTTGCCCACAACTTGCTTTCGTCGAGCGGGGGTGTATTTACGCCGCGGGCGATGAAATCGCCTGTCTGTTTGGCAACCTCTTTCAACGGATTTTGAATGCCGTCAAAAATATTCCGAATAATGCCGGGGCCAAGTGTTACACACAGGGGGCCGCCGGTTGCATACACCGGTTGGCCGGGTTTAAGGCCGGCCGTATCCTCATACACTTGAATGATGGTGGCGTCGCTTTCAATGCCGATAACCTCACCGACAAGGCGTTGTTCGCTGACAGTTACCATTTCCATCATACTCAGACCGGTTGCGCCTTTGATGGTGACAACCGGGCCGTTTATACCGAAGATTCGATTTTCTTTGTTCACTTTAAATCACTTCGCTCTCAAACAGTTTGAACAGACAAGCCTGAACTTTCATAAAAATGTTGACGTTGTTCCGATAGGCGAGCATCCAGTGTATCGTCAAGCGCTAAATTGCCCGATTCGCCCCGTGCCTTGCAACCGCCTATAACAATCGTTTCGTCCGCCAGAACCTCGGTAGATGCGCCGGCCGCCGCTAGCAGCAGTTCTTTGTAAGGCAAGTCGGCAGGGCGGATATATACTACCATCGCTTGGTCACCCAACATGCCTTTCATACCGGCGACGCTTTTCTTTAAAAAATCTGCGTAATACGGCGTTTGGGTAAAGGCTGTCAGCTTTTTTTCGACGGCATCAAATACGCGGTTAACAATATCTGTGCGTGCGGTGGCTAGTTCGCTGCGCAGTTCTTTGTCAAAGCGCGATTGTGCGCGCTTTGCTTGTGCAAGAATATGAGCGGTTTCCGCTTTGATATAGGCGTCGCTGCGCCTGGCGGCTTCAAGCTCCGCTTTCTCTCGCTCGGCTTTTCGTGCCGCTTCAATTTCGTCGGTTATCGCTTTGCGCTGCATATCGAGATTTTCACTCATGGCACTGAGAAACAGCGTAACTTTTTCGTTTGATGCGTCCATAACCTGTCGCCTCCCTTACAGCAAAATGGTTTACAATTTAATTCCTATCGCGTCACGAACATAGTCGGCAATGGAATTTGTGGCCGAACCTGCGTGCCTGTCCGGAATAACGACAATCAGCGGGCGGGCATACTCTTTTTTTAATCGTACGAGCAAACCGGGGCATAGGTCGCTCAGCAGTTGGGTAACAAGCACGATCCCAATATCCTTCTGCTTTAAAACGCGCGCAAAGGCATCTTCGACTTGGGCGGCATCTTTAACAACTTCGCCCTCAATGCCGGCCAAGCGCAAACCCACTTCCGTATCTATATTGTCGCTGATTAAATAAAATCGCATAGGTGTTTCCTCAAAATTATAGCTTGTTGAGAATAAGGATGGAAATAACCACGCCGTACAAGGCTATGGATTCGCCAAGTGCCACAAAGATAAGCGATTTACCGAAGCTTTTCGGGTCTTCGCTTGTGGCGGCTATTGCTGCGGGTGCGCCTGCGGCAACGGCAATACCGCCACCAATACCGGCAAGCCCTGTGACGATGGCAGCGGCAAGCAGTCCGAGCCCCATAAATTCGGATTTGTCGGCAGCTTGCGTGGTGGTTTGAGCTTGTGATTGGCTTGTTTCAAGCGTTGTGTCCACTTCGCCCGCCGCCGCTGCCGAGAAGGTAAGCGCGGAAAAGAGAACCGTCAGCACAATAAAGCCGGCAAACTGGGAAACCAGCACATTTTTTGCCGACTTGCCCTGTGACTTTTTCTTAAAAGCCCAAAGCACCAAAGATACTAAAGCGACGGGTGGGAAAACTGCCAAAGCAACATAAAAAGCGGTCATTGTAAACTCCTCCAAAAATCAGTTATTTTTATTTAAAACAGCCGGCCCGGCTGCGATGAACGGTCTTCCGTCGCCTTTTAGGAAACGGCTGAACATTTCGTAAAACTCAAGGCGCAAGGCCTGAATACCGGTTAAGAGACCTTCCAGTGCGATGACCAAAATATTGCCCAGAATGATGACGATGATATTTTTGTCATTGGCAAGGGCAAACACAACCATCATCATGCCCGTATGTACCAGGACAAAGGCGCCCACCCGCAGGAAGGAAATGGTATTGCTCAAATAAGAAAGTACATATTCAAGCATTTCGAAAAGATTTTGCAGAATAAAATCGGTAATACTTTCGACTTTTTCCTCATGATTGTGGTCGACAATACTTATCAAAACATCCTTATGGAAAAGCGTGAGTGCACTGATAATTAAGACAGCAATCATCAAGCCTTTCGGAAGGATGCCTTTTATCCCCATCAAGCCTGCGGCAGCTATAACGCCGAAAGTGTAAAACAGTATGCCTGCCACGCCGTTGTTGCTGAACAGGGCTTCCCCAAAGCGTTTGGCTTTGATGCAGGAATACACATTGATAAGCATGGAGAGTGTGACGAGAAAAATGCCGATACCGATGGAAAACAGCAGCACCGTGTTCACCGATTCCATGACATCCAGTGGCTTTGAAGCAAGGCCGATGGCTTTATATACAGGATTGAGGGCGTTTTCAAAACCGAAAACGGAGCCGAAAATAAAGCCGAAAAACATGGAAGATGCCCCGCAGGGAATAATGATTCTACCAAGGGGCATTGCTTTGATTTTCCACATCAAAAAGCCCGCGACCATCAAAACAAAGCCTTGCCCCACATCGCCGAACATCATGCCGAAGAGCAAGGTATAGGTGATGGCCACGAAAGCGGTTATGTCCGTTTCCCCATAAGAGGGGAGCCCGTACATGGAAACAAAGTATTCAAAAGGTCTTGCGAAGAAATTATTTTTAATTTTTACGGGAACTGATTTTTCCTGCTTTTGGGCATCACTGATTTCGCAGTTGATGTCCCGAAGTTTTGAAAGCCCCTCGTTGAATTTTTTCAAATTAGCTGTCGGCATCCAGCCGGCATAATAAAATTGATTGCCGCGGCAAGCGGCGTAACGGCGCATATCAAACGCATCGTTAAACCATTTGAGCCGGGAATAAATATCGGTAATCTTTTTAGCGTTAACACTCCAGTATTCGGCGAGTTCTTTATCAAGCCCGGTGATTTGGGTGTTGAGTATATCCATGTTTACTTTTAATTGGTCAATGATTTCCTGCGCTGTCCCGACCGCCCCCGGAATGTGCAGTCGTTCAAAATACAACAGCGAAAAAATTCGATCAATTTCCTCACTCTTGTGGTTTGGCGCGAAATAAACACCCCAATAATTGGCTTGGTCTGTTGAACAGGGGATGAACAGCATATAGGGCTTATCGTTGTAAGCACTCAGCTTACCATAGCTGTCTTTTGGCATATGACCAAAGCGTACTTTGATAAACTTGCAGGCGAACAACTCATCCAAACGTACATCGAGGTTGATAAAATGACTGTATTGC
The DNA here is from genome assembly GCA_964568955.1 of uncultured Eubacteriales bacterium. Lineage (GTDB taxonomy): Bacteria > Bacillota > Clostridia > Oscillospirales > Acutalibacteraceae > UBA1447. The sequence goes on from CAZMSM010000045.1 coordinate 10,449, forward strand.
TCAATCCCTTTTTCGCACACCTCGCGTTGCTCAACGAGTATTTTGCGGTCATTGTGGAGCCGCGCTAAATTCGACTCAAACTCACCGATGTAAACAGAAGCCGTCGCATCCGCAAAATCACCGGGAATGATGGGCTCGGCTTTCAGGTCGGCTCCTAAAACGGTTGCCAGTTCCTCAATTTTTTGAACCTTTGCGGTATAGGGATTTTCTTCATTGAGTGGCAAAAACCCCATGGAAGGCGACAAAAAATCCGTCGCGCTTTCGGGTTGAAAATCACCGCTCATATAACAAACTTCAATAAAGCTGTCCAGCTTTTCAATACTGCCTGCCGCCTTAATGAATTTCATTTTTGTAATAGCCATATAATCACCGCCTTTATAAAGATTTTCTGTTGTGTGCCCCTATCAGCATGGGCTGTATTTTGTCCGCGGGCACATCGTATCTGATACCCTCAACAATATGGGTGATATTTTCAATTTCATTTTCTGCAAGGAAGATATAGCTAAACATAACAACCGTCGCATCGGTGGAAAAACGAAAAAGTTTTTTGCTTTGGTTGAACAGGATATTATGGGTTGCGACCTCAATATATTTATAATCAAGGGCCCCCAGCTGTTTGCCGTAAACGGTATGCGCAAGGCTTTTGAGCATGTCTTGCGCGCTCGGAGCGTCAATCAGTGCGGACAATTGTTTTTCGGTAAAATTGCTCATGCCCGGCATCACAAATTGCCTGAGCAGCAGCTCATCGGGGTGGAGCATTTTTTTAAGACGATAAAGGCTGACAAGGGTGCGCATATCCGCTCGCAGGCGAAAAATCTCCAGTATCCCTTCCAGTCGTTTGCCTTTGAAAGAGGCGTTGGCAAGCGCCCAAAGCTGTTGATAAAAATACTTGAAAAGCACGGCTTCGATATCCAGTATGCTTTGGTTGGTCAAAGACCGTTTTTCAAAAGGTGCCAGCAACTGAGCGTATTCCGTTCCTGCAAGCACCTCCACCAGAGCGTCAAAAGAGGTGGCGCCGGCGAGTTGATATAAATCAAGTGTGGTATGTTCATTAAAGAAAGCCGGCACCGCAAACAAGGACTCTTCGGACCGACCGCTGCCGAGCATGCGGATACAGTTCAATATTTGGGTGATGTCGTTTTTGATAATGAAATATTTATAAAAATCCTGCCCGAGGGACAGCTCATACCGGCTCAGCGAAGCGTACTGCATAAACAGCCGTTTTTTAAGCAATTCCTCAAGGCGACCGCGGTGGATAGTGACGGTTGCGACACCTTCAAATATATCCGCATAGGAGGTGCGCGTTTTTAGGTAGGTGGCCACATCGCCCACACTGTTGCAGTTGAGTAAATCCAGGTAGTTTTGTTGTGTTAGCATGCGCCCATACATCGCGTGGGCCTTGGCAAGCACAGCGTTTAAAGCAAATGAGGGCATCCGACAATCACCTCCCGGGTCAAAATGGTTTTGAATAAAAAATCTGCCTTGCTTCTTGCAGGAAGCATAGGCAGTCGGGGTTGTTATTTGAGGATTTGCGTGTAAAGTTCGTGGACCCATTTTTCACTGTTTTCCGTATAAGTTTTGGCAAGACTTTCGTGGGCTTGCTTATTTTTTTGCCTGAGGCTATCGGACATTTTCTCGGCTTTTATGCGCTCTTCTTCACGGAATTTTTCTACAGCCGTTTGCGCCTCGGCTAATTTTTCTTCAATGAGCGAGGTTCTGATTGAGGCTAATTCCTCAAACGCTTTTTGCTTGGCTTCTTGTGCCTCTTCCGCTTGAAGCCGGCTTTTTTTATCCATATCAAGGATACTTCTAAGCCTTTCGTCCAACAAAAATCCCTCCTCACAACCACCGATTACACACAATAAAAAACGAAGTAAAAATAATTATATCACTTTGAATGAAAAGTACAAGGGCAAATTAGACAAACCTTAGAACTGCTTTTGCCTGTTTTGTGGTAACTTTATTTGTGCATCAATCTTTTCAACACCCTCGCTGCCGAGCTCTTTCAGGCGTGTGCCGAAGGCAAGCCCGGGTGCTCTGCCTGAGGGGAACAGGTCTTGCAGGGGTACCATGACAAACGCTCTTTCAAGAATTCTTGGGTGCGGTAAGGTCAGCTCAAAACTTTCGCTTTTCATCCCTTCATAAATCAGCAGGTCGAGGTCGATGATTCTCGGCCCGTCTTTTACTTCTCTTTTTCTGCCGAAAGCCGCCTCTATCCCAAGGCATGCACCCAGCAGGGCCATAGGGGACATGTTCGTTTCAACAAGCACATTGGCGTTGAAAAATTTCGGCTGTGCTTCCACACCGACAGGCTCTGTTTCGTAAATGTGTGAGACTGCGATAACCGCTGTACGGGGCAGTAGTGACAAAGCACGAACAGACTCGTTCATGTTTAAAAGTCGATCGCCGAGATTGGTTCCTATACCGATGATTGCCTTGTTCTTCATTCTTAAACGTGACTCCTTTTGACTTCAATTTTGACGCCCGCATATTCGAAATCGGCGTGAATAGGCGCGTTTGGCTTTTTCAAGGTGATTGTAACGCCCTCCAAAGCCGGGTATTCATCCAACAATCCTTCTGCGACTCTTTGCGCAGCGCGTTCAATTAAATCATTCTTTTGCGCCGTCATAACAGCGATGGCCGTTTTGATGATTTTGGCGTAGCTGACGGTGTTTTCAAGCAGGTCGGTTTGACACGCGCCACGCAGGTCAACTTGCGCGTCAATATCCAGTACAAAAATCTGGCCGTCTTCTTCTTCTTCGGGGTTCACCCCGTGGTATGCATAGACCTTGAGGCCTTTAACGATTATGGTGCCCAAAACAGTTCTCCTTTTTCCTTATATATTTCTAAACAGGGCGTCTGCCATTCGTGCCCCCTGCAGTGCGCGATCCACGTCATGAACCCGTATGATGTCCGTACCCCCGGCAATAGCGGCGGTGTGCGCAGCAACCGTTCCCGGTTCCCGTTTTGCGGTATCCTCTTCGAGGGCGGCGGTGCCGACGACTCTTTTGCGCGATGCACCGGTGAGCAGGGCGACGTCTTCTATTTTAACCTCTTTGAGGTGGCGGAGCAGTTCAAGGTTTTCCGCTTGACTTTTGCCAAAACCGATACCGGGGTCCAGACAAATGCGAGACCGGTCCAAACCGAGCGCCTCGATTTGTAAAAGCGCACTTTCAAAAAAGTGGCGCACCGCCTTCAGAACACCGCCTTCGTAGCGGACTCGGATGGCATCGGCACCCCCGCCGTTGTGCATAATAACCCAGCCGGCACCGGTGGTTTTAATAACGTCTGCCATTGTAGAGTTTACCCTGCCGCTGACATCATTAATAATGGATGCCCCCTTATTCAGCGCAAAGGCCGCAACTTCCGGGGAAAAGGTGTCAACGGATATCGGAACACAAACCTTGCCCTTTAAAGCGTCAAGCACCGGGGCGAGTCTTTCGATTTCTTCCTGTGGCGAAACCGGCTGTGCGCCCGGGCGGGTGGACTGCGCGCCAATATCTAAAATATCCGCACCCTGTTTTTGCATTTCAAGTGCGCGAGCAAGGGCTTGCTCCGGTTGCAAATAAATGCCACCGTCCGAAAAAGAGTCCGGCGTAACATTTAAAATACCCATAACATAAGTGCGCGCCCCAAGAAGAAAAGAAAAGTCCAACGCACTAAAAAAAATTAATTCAGCTTTCATCCGTTCTTCCATCGCTCCCTCATCGTTCCTCCGTCGTTCCCCAACGCTTTTCCAACGCTTCCCCATTGCTTCTCTATCGCTTCTCCGTAACCGCTTCTCCGCCTATTAATGAGCCCGGCTCAGCAGCGTCATCACCTCAGCCCTTGTCTTAGCGTCACTGCGCAAGGTGCCCCGCAGTGCGGAAGTTTGCGTTTCGGCGCCGGCTGCGCGCGCGCCGCGCATGGTCATACAAAGATGCTCGGCTTCAATTACAACCGCGACCCCGCGCGGCTTGAGGGCCCCCTCATAAATAAAATCGGCGATTTGCGCGGTCAGTCGTTCTTGCAGCTGGGGACGCTTGGCAAAACAATCCACGATGCGCGCCAATTTTGAAAGCCCGAGTATTTTGCCGTCACCCGGGATGTAAGCAATATGAGCCTTCCCCATAAAGGGCAAGAGATGGTGTTCGCACATGGAAAACAAGGGGATGTCGCGCACAATGACCAGCTCTTCGTTGTGGTTTTCGTTAAAAATTTTAAGGTGCTGGTCGGGGCAACCGCTCAAACCGGAAAACACTTCCGCGTACATCCTTGCAACACGGGCCGGTGTTTCAAGCAGTCCCTCCCTATTGGCATCCTCGCCGACAGCTTCAAGGATTTCCCTCACGGCTGCCTCAATTCTTTTTAAATCCATTTTTCTTTTACTCCCTATTCTCCTTGTTTTTCCTTGTTGTTTGCTCTGTAGCCACCGCTCGGCGGACAAGTTGCGTTTCCCTATTTCAACTCCAGGACAATCTCGATGATATTGAAATTTTCCTTTTGTATGTAGGAAACGGCGGTGTCCGAAATGTAGACGGCGGTCGCTTTTTGTACCCGACTTAAAATGCCGTAAATCCGTCCGTTGGTGAAAAGAGCGGCGATGGCTTTGCTATACACCGCGTCGGTGGCAAACTTGAACTCAAAAATCGAACGCCCGTCGTTTACCCCATCGATGATTATTTGTGTGATTTTTTTCTCAATAGTTTCATTATACTCGGAGAAAAACAGCCCTTTTATTACAAAATAATTTTCTGCCCAAGCCGTGCAGGGGTAGGTTGAAATAAAGTCGCTGTGTGTCTTTTGAATCTCTTTGTCGGTAATGTTGAAATAGGTGTATATGGGGTCGCTTTCTTCGTCTTTGCCCAAGGTCACGGGGTCGTCCCAAGTGACATCCAGGTGATAATAGTCGCCGTTAATGTTGACGATGTTCCACATGTGGCTTTCAGACCCGCCCTGATAATTGTGAGCCATGCCGCTTAACAGGCAGCTTTCTATGCCGGCAAGGTCCAGTAGCAGTTTTGTCGCCTTCGAGTAGCCTTCGCAAGCGGCGGCATTGTCTATAAGCGCACCGTAAGCACTGCTTTCGTCCTCCGCACCGCTGTAGGAATAGCTACAGTTGTCAATAATATAGTCATGAATAAAAAGTTCCGTGTTAAATTGATCTGTCGCCTTATTCTTGCTGAGTATTTCGTCGGCCTTGCGGGCAAGCGTTTGTTTTTTTAAGCTGTATTCGTTTGCACTCATCACATACTCGGCGTTAAAATAGCTTTTGAGCCCTTTGGTCGTAACCGAACAACTCCTGCCGAGGAAAAAAAGATAGGGGTTATCATAAAGCAAGGCTTCAAAAACACGGTTGAGCTCTGCTTGCGAAAGGGAGGGGATTTGGATGTTCGCGGGCATGGTTTCAATTTTTTCCAGAATATTATTATAAGCCTGCTTTTCTTTGTTGCCGAGTTTGCCGAAATAATATTTGTAAGGGCTGCCAAGCGTTAGTTCGTTGACCTCGGTTTTTTCCCAATCGACCTCTTTGTTTAAAAAGGCGGGGAGGTCAAAATTTTTGATTTCCGAAAATATTTTCGTGCCTTCGCAGCCCACCAAGGACAAAACAAGACAAAGTGAAACAAGCAAGACAATTATTTTTTTCATGAGCCGGTGCCCTCCCCGGTTGTCGGTACGGCATTTTCGGCAAACAGGGTAAGCCCCTGCTCGACGGCGTATGTCATGGCGTCACCCAGTGCTATAATGCTTTCAATGGCGGGTTCGCTGTTATTAAAGTCAAGGCCGGTGATGTTAATTTCGTCCATGCAGTTGTACAACAGGCCAAACAGTTCTTCCCCGTTTTCTGCATTTTGTGGGGTTATAAAAAAACGGAGCATGGCACTGATGGTTTGCGCTTGCAAAAATAAACCATCTTCCGTGCTTTCAAGACCCAAGTAGCGAAAGTATTTAAGCAGTATTTCACCGTTAAACGCTTTGTCGCCCGCTGGGATAAACAGGTCGAATTTATCGTGTTTGTCCTGTTTGTCGTCGCGATGATTGATTGTTTTTTCGATAGGCACGGTAAACTTCCCGGCTTTATCGACGATTCTTAAGGCGTCATTAAAACCGCTGTCGGTCGAGCAAACATATTTTTTTATGGAGATGCCGCTTAAACTCTCAATAGCCTTGGCCACTTGTGGCGTACCGCCTTGTTTGAAATGCTCCTCAAGGGTCGAAAATTTGCCGTTTAATTTTGCCGTCATTTTTGGGGAAAGGGTGGCTGTGCGTATTCGCTTATTGTGAAGCTCGGCATTGATAACGGCGATAAACCGTACCGACGCTCTATCATCGGAAACGCACACAGCGAGAAAGTTTGCACTGCCTGCCGTAACGGGTACGGTTTTTTGTGTCGTTTCCTGCGTGGCGGTCTCGGTTTCGCGCCCTTCAAACAGATTGGAAAGGTCAAAATTAACGCTCTTTAGCAACACGAGGGTTGAGACCATGCCAAACACAAGAAGAAAAATAAAAAAAATCAGATAATACTTTTTTTTCTTTGCTTTTTCCACATGCCTTTTTGTTTTGAATTCCAACTTCTTTCCTTTGCGCAACGGTCTCCCTCCCTTCAAATAACAAGAACGCCGTGATTGCTTTTTGCCGGTCACCTTACACGGTGAGGATGACCGCTTCGTTTGCCTGTATTTTAATATTGCAACCGTCAAACGACTGGTGACCAAGCAGGATTTCCGCCTGTCTCCATTTATCGTTAAGAGGAAAATCGATTGCTTTTTCCCCACGGTTTGCAATGGTTAAAACCGAATTGCCTTGCGCATTTCTTTCGAAGGCAAGGCACCCACCGTGGGACACTATCGGCTTAAAGTCACCGTCAATCAGTGCGGGGCAAAGTTTTCTGATTTTACCCAGCAGTTTGTAGTGCAAAAGCAGGTCGGCGTCCTCATGCCCCCAGGGGTAACAGCCTCGGTTATAGGGGTCACGACCGCCCTCAAGACCTGCCTCGTCCCCGTAGTAGATGCACGGAACCCCGGGTAGGGTGAACTGCACTGCGGAAATGAGCTTCATCAGTGCCAGCCCTTGAATTCTCTGCCGGGTATCCAGTTTAAGCATGGCCCTGTCATTACCGGCATTTGTGTCAAGAAGGCCGCCTGCGAGCATCGTTATGGCCCTGACCGTGTCATGGGTGCCGATGTGGTTCATCAAAGTATGGGTAGCCGGCGGTGGATAGTTTTCAAGAATATCAAGCACGGTGTCATTCAAGGCTTGGGCTTGCCCGGTTTGCATATAGGCCATAAGTGCTGTTGAAAACGGGTAGTTCATCACGGAATCCAACTGCCCACCGTGCAGATACGGGCGTCTTTTGCCGTAGCTGCATTTATTGGATGCGTCCTCCCAGACCTCACCGAGGATAAACGCTTGTGGGTTTTCGGCTTTAACGGCCCTTCTGAAGGCATCAAGGAACTCGTCGGGCAGCTCATCTGCGACATCCAACCGCCAGCCGCTTGCGCCGGCTTTCAGCCATTTGCGGGCGACCCCGTTTTCGCCTGCGATAAACTCGACAAATCCGGGCTCGTCTTCTTTTATTTCGGGCAACATATCAATACCCCACCAACTGGTATAATCGTCCGGCCAGCGGTTGAATTTATACCACGGGTAATAAGGGGAGTCCATGGTGTTGGATGCACCCTTTAAAGGATAGCGTCGATTTTTGTTAAAATAAACACTGTCCGCCCCAGTATGGCTGAAAACGCCGTCCAAAACAACACGGATTCCGTTTTCGCCGGCAAGCGCGCAAAGGGACTTAAAGTCATTTTCACTTCCCAAGAGCGGGTCGATTTTTAAATAATCCGCCGTATCGTAGCGGTGGTTGGAGTGCGCTTCAAAAATCGGGTTGAGATAGATACACGTTACCCCGAGCTCAACGAGCAAAGGCAGTTTTTGGGCAATACCGTTGAGGTCCCCGCCGAAAAAATCATAGGAGTTGATATTTCCGCCGGTGTCCGGTTCCCATTGTGGGGGCGCGCCCCAGTCCTTGCGCAGGGTTCTGTCCGGGGGTACGTTCAGCTTTGGGGTGGCGGAATTAAAAAAACGGTCGGGGAATATCTGGTAAATCACGCCACCTTTGAGCCAGTCGGGTGTGGTGAAAGCGGGGCTGTAAACACTCAGTTGCCAGCTTGCACACTTTTTTGTGATTTTGCCAATACCCTTGCCTGCATGGTAGATATATTCGCACCCGTGGGG
>CAZMSM010000046.1:0-18017 GCA_964568955.1 uncultured Eubacteriales bacterium
AAACCTCATTTCATCATTTTGTTCAATGCATTATTATATCAGATAAGCGGGAGCGGTACAACTTGCAAATTGTCAAACATTAAAATATAATAGAGGCAAGAGAAGGCTATATTTTAACAGACCACTCACCCTTGATGGCTTTATAACGGAGGGAAAATATTGAACAAACAATACTTTATCGAAAAAGAAAAACAAGACCGTCTGATTGCCTTGAAAAACACAAAAAGCGATTTTTACAACGGCGTTTTCGACCGATATGAAAACCCCGTGCTTACAAGAGGGCATATCCCTTTATTCTGGAAGTACGACTTAAACCCCGCCACCAACCCCCTGTTTATCGAACGCCTCGGTGTAAACGCAGTGTTTAATTCCGGCGCAATAGAGCTCGATGGTACGTTTTATTTGGTAGCGAGGGTGGAGGGCAACGACCGCAAATCTTTCTTCGCCGTTGCCCAAAGTGCAAACGGTATTGACGGTTTTGAGTTTTGGGACTACCCCGTCCGATTGCCGGACACCTGTAAGGGCGAAACAAACGTATACGACATGCGCTTGACCGCGCATGAGGACGGCTATATTTACGGCGTTTTCTGCTCCGAGAGCAAGGACACCACGTCCGCCGACCTTTCCGCGGCCGTTGCCGCGGCGGGCATTGTCAGAACAAAGGACTTAAAGAGTTGGGAAAGGCTTGATAACTTAACAACCTTGCGCTCACCCCAGCAGCGCAATGTCGTTTTGCACCCCGAATTTGTGCAGGGCAAATACGCCTTCTATACAAGACCCATGGACGATTTTATTGAAACCGGCAGCGGTGGCGGCATCGGCTTTGGGTTGTGTGATGACATAGAACATGCCCTTATAGATGCTGAAAAGATGACGAGCGAAAGAACATACCACACCATAACCGAAGCAAAAAACGGTGCCGGTGCGGTGCCGATAAAAACCCCCTGCGGCTGGATTCACTTAGCGCACGGGGTTCGCAACACCGCCGCCGGGCTGCGCTATGTGCTGTATGCCTTTGCAACGGACTTGGAGGACCCCGCCCGTGTCATAGCACAACCGTCCGGTCTTCTTTTGGGTCCCTTGGGTAGGGAGCGGGTTGGCGATGTCTCAAACGTGCTGTTCACAAACGGTGCTATTGTCAAAGACAATGGAGATGTTTACCTTTACTATGCCTCTTCCGACACAAGGCTGCATGTCGCAACTTCAACGATAGAAAGGCTGGTTGACTATGTGTTCAACACGCCGCCCGACCCCCTGCGTTCGGTTTTATGCGTGGAGCAAAGATGCGATTTGATCGGGAAGAACTTAGCGTTTTTACAAGCGGAAAATGATTGAACGACGTGCACAGACACAAGAAAGGGTAGAACAATGGACGCAAACGAACAATATAATTTCTGGTGTAAAAGCCAAGCGATAGACCCGGCCACCAAGGCCCAACTGCAAAAAATAAAAGACAACCCTGCCGAAATCGTCGACCGATTTTACAAAGATTTGGCCTTTGGCACAGGGGGGCTACGCGGGCGTATGGGCGCGGGCACAAACCGAATGAACATTTACACCGTGAGGAAAGCCACACAGGGCTTGGCGGATGCGGTGCTGAGTGAAAACGGTGCCGGTAAAGGCGTGGCGATTGCCTATGATTCGAGAAATATGTCCCCCGAGTTTGCCGAGGAAGCGGCGCTGTGCCTGTGCGCCAATCATATCAAGACCTATATTTTCGACAGCCTGCGCCCGACCCCCATGCTTTCGTTTGCCGTGCGGGAACTTGGATGTATGGCAGGGATTGTCATAACCGCAAGTCATAATCCGCCCGAATACAACGGCTACAAAGTGTACTGGGAGGACGGTGCGCAAATAACCTATCCCAAAGACGAAGAGATTATCGACCATGTCAATGCAGTTAAGAGTTTTGAGCAGATGAAAACGATGGAAAACGATGCCGCTCGGGCGAGCGGGCTCTACCATGTTATCGGTTCGGAAATAGATGACCGCTATATGGCAGCCCTAAAAAAGTCGGTGCAAAACCCCGCCGTCATCGGCACGCAGGCGAAAAACCTGGAGATTGTCTATTCCCCCTTGCACGGCACGGGCAACAAACCGGTCAGGCGAATATTAAAAGAACTCGGCTTTGAACACGTACATATTGTTGAAGAACAAGCAGGGGCGGACGGCAACTTTCCGACGGTTAAAAGTCCCAATCCGGAAGACCCGGCCGCCTTCGCTTTGGCACTCAAGCTTGCCCAAAAGACACACGCCGACATTGTCCTGTTGACGGACCCCGACGCGGACAGGCTCGGCGTGGCAGTCAAACACAAATACGGTGAATATATAACCCTCAGCGGCAACATGACGGGGATGATTATGTGCGACTACTTGTTGGAACAAAAAAAGCACAAGGGACTGCTACCGCAAAACGGCGCGATTGTCACAACCATCGTCTCCACAAAAATGGCGCAAGCAGTTGCCGATTATTACCATGTGCACTTGATTGAAACACTCACCGGTTTTAAATATATAGGCGAGCAGATAAAGTTTTTTGAGCAAAATCAACTCCACGAATATCTGTTCGGCTTTGAAGAAAGTTACGGCTATTTGGTCGGCACCCACGCGCGCGACAAGGATGCGGTGGAGGCGGTGATGATCCTGTGCGAAGCGGCGGCTTATTACAAAAGCCTGGGGGTAACGTTATGGGATCAAATGCAGCTGATTTATAAAAAATACGGTTATTACAAAGAAGGTCTGGCCACCGTAACCATGGAAGGCGAACAGGGCGCCCGGCGTATAGCTGCCATTATTGAAAAATTAAGAGTGCATCCGCCGGAAAAAATAGGGGCATATGAGGTGGACTGTTTTAAAGATTATCGGCAAGGCACGGCGACGACTTTCCCGGGCAAAACCACGGCGAAAATTGACTTGCCAAAGTCAAATGTGTTATACTTTGAACTGTCAAAGGGTGCAAAAGGTGCAAAATGTGCCTGGTGCTGCGTTCGCCCCTCGGGAACGGAACCGAAAATAAAAATTTACACAGGTGTAAAAGGCGACACGCTGCAGGGTGCAAGCGAAGAATTAGATGCCCTGACAAAAAGCATCACGCAAATCATCCGAGGGGAACGAAAAAAATGAACAGCGGAATTTGAAAAAAATCCGTACAATAAAACACCGCGTTGCGGAAAAAAACAAACAAAGAAAGAAGGAGTAGAAAATGAAAGAATTCACAATGGAACAGGCGAAGGAAATTGCCGAGAAGTTGAATGTGGACTTCAAAACAGCGGGCTTTACAGCCGAAGAGTTTTTGGAAGGGATGAACATTGAGCTCGAGCACGGCAAGGTTGACCCGGCGACAAATGTCACAAACGACGATCCGCTGATGACCGCAAAAATTGCCATGGCCCACCTCAACGAAACCGCATTGTATTACAATGAAGACATCGGGCTGGAAGCATGGGAACACGCGCTGGACGAAATCAAGGGCGACACCAAAGGTAAAAAAATTCAGATTGTTTAACCCGGCGACAGATGCTTTGGAGCAAAATTTACAAGCAAAAAACAAGTAAAAAGAGCGAATGCCTATAACGGCATTCGCTCTTTCATTTGGTGCGTAAGGAACGCATTGCATGCGTTGCGCACTGCAAACAATCAAATACATCCTCACGGTGGGCGGGGATTTAACCTTCCAAGCTTCGGAACGCATAAAATGCGTTCCCTACACGTGCGGCGACATGTGGTGCGGTTGACGGAAAATTGTTGCAAAAAGAAGCTTTGCACTTGCCTACATCAACCCTCAGCCGTGGTGCTCAAATGCTTTGGCAAGGAACCGATAACGATCAATTTGTTTTCCGTGTCATACAAAAAATATATTCTTATCAAATCTGCGGAATCAATGCCGATTTTTAAATGCTGGTCCAGCGGCGTTTCAACCGGCTTGTTTTTGAAAGATTTACCGTATTTGATTTTATATTCACGCGGGTGGGCTTTGATGCAGTTTTCGCCGCTTGGGGTGACGATAAAGGGTCTGCCGTATTTTTCACTGCACCGGGTATTCATTTCGTCTTGGTTGATTTTACGAAGCAGGTAGTCCCTGTGTTCGGTTGCGAGGAATTCAATACAGTCGCATATTAAGGGCATGTCAACTTCGGCAGCGGTCAATTTTTTCAACAAGCCGACTGCGTTGCTGTGTAGAATAAGCCGGTCATCAAAATACTTTTCAACCCATACGGCGGTTTCCTCGGGTTTAGCGGGCCTGTTGAGGAGCATCACTCTTTGGGTATATTCCTGTTTTCGGCTGTTGTCCGAGTCCTTAAGGCGAGCGGCATTCTCGTCGAGTTTTTCGAGCAGGCTCTTTTTTTCTGCCTTGACCTCATTGATTTCCACTTTGAGCCGTTCAACTCTTTTGTCGGCATCGCTCAGTGCCCGGCGCAGATTTGCGGATTCTTCGGCGTGCTTGCTTTGTTCGTTTTCAAGCTTTATGTTAAATGCCCGGACGAGGTCGTCTTTCGATTCGCCCATGTCAATCATCGTTTGCTGCTCTTCACCACGGGCTTCTTTTATAAACTTAACGTTGCCGAAATGCATGGTTTTGCGCATCGGGTAGTGGGTAATTATTTCTCTTACAGTTTGAAAAAACGCTTGCTGGTCGCGGCAAATTTCTTCGCGTTTGAAAAAGCAGTCCCGCTTTTCGCAAGCAGTCGGGAAGAAGATGACGGCATCTCCGTTTGAAAGCGGATGGTTAGATTTTGTTTTTTCGTTGAACAAGTCAACGGATTTGGCGGGGAGAATATAAAAATGAGCAAACCCCATACACAGCTTTGCCAGGTCGCCGAGTTTTGTGGGGAGTTCGACAACGCCGTTTTCAATGTTTTCTTTCACAATCGTTTCCAAGCTGCCCAGCAGGGAAGTCTTTAGCCCGCCTTTTTCTTGTTCAAGTGATTTAAAAAACTCGAACAAATCGGGAGCATTCATATATTCAGAAACGACAACAAGCGGCAGCTGTCGCTCTTCGTCGCGAATATAGCCCGCAATTCGTTTTATTTTGTCGACACTGTCGAGTGTATGCGGTTTTTCAATGATGGCACACTCTTGCCGAAGCCCCAGCTCTTTGTTGCGAACCATGGTTTTTACGACCGAAACCCTAAAGGCTTCGCACGGGGTCTGTGTCCCTATGGGTTCGGAGCAGATGGTTTTAAAGCCGCATTCAAGCGTGTTGTTGAAAATTCGGAAGGCAATGTTGGTTTCAAAAACGCGCCCGGCTACCGGCTGTCTTTCCTGTTCGAGATTGTCGGATTTGGTGCCCAAGTCCGGTTCAATCAAGTTCAGCGCCCATATCCCTTTTTCTTTGATATAGACCACATCGACCACATAGCCTTCATTAATTCTGAAGGACCGAATATCGTCTTCTTTGATGTCGAGATGTTGGTCGGGTTCAGGCAGAATCATCTCCGCAGGGATCTCTTCAAACGCCCTGAAGCGGGTTCTGAGCCACGAAAAAGTTTCCGCCACGGCAATCTTCAGAGCCGTTTGGGCGTCGATTTTCTTATTTTCCACCTCGGCGTAGAGCTGATACGTGGGGAAACTGACGGTTTTTAGCAGTTTAATCGGCTGATACTTGGGGTTGATATGCTGTCCTTCCTTGTTCAACATGGGCACAAGATCATCCTTTCGACCGTTTAATAAAGGTGTAAAAAGAATCTACGGGTTTTGCGCGACGATTTTTGTATAAATTTTATCGGTGATTCGTTCGTTGCTTACGACTTCGTATCCCGTCGCCGCATCGGCGATCATTTGATCAAGCTCTGCCCCTCTGAGGGCCTTGAGGCATTCTTTGCGGCTTTTAAAAAGGTCCTCTTCGCTCAACAAAATTTCCCGCTTGACGACCAGGAACATGTAATTATCCATAGCGATAATGCCGGGTTCGTCGGGGGCGAGCAGGGCAACCTGATCCAAAAAACCTTCGGGGTAGGATTTATCGTTTTTGCCAAGCAGTTTAAAGTCCGTTGAACCGGCAATAATGCCTTGCTCCTCGGCAAACTGTTGGCTTACTTGCTCAAAATCTTCCCCGTCGGCGATTCGCACCGCCAGGGATTCAAGCTTGGTTTTCATCGCGAGCACTTCTTCGGGTGTCAACTCTACGGTGATGCCGCTTTCGTTGGTTCGGGTCAAATAGCCGTTGATGGTTCTGAAAGATATATAGTTTTCGCTAAAGTAGCTTTTGATTTCGTCCTCACCGACCGCCTTAGGGCCGTCTTCATCATAGTAATAAAGCAAGAGGGTGTTTTTTGCGGCTTTTGATGTTTCGATTTTGGTTAAGGTTTGCTTTGTTACGCCTATCGATTCATAATGTGTGGAAAACAGGCGCCAAAGGTTGATAACAGTGGCGGCGACAGCTGCCTTTTCGTTGGCATCAAGGGGGATGCCACTGTCGTTGATGATGGTGTTCACCGCAACATAGTCTTCACATAAGGCTTGCGTTTTTGCTTTTACCTCGTTTTTGCCCGGGGTGGCCGGCAGCCCAAAGTCTTCGGGGTTTAGCACGACGGTGTCCATAAAACAGGTGTAAACCTCCTGGGAAATTTTAGCACCGGCGATGTCCAGCGCGTGAGCGTTGCTATTTGTGCACGCGCTCGATAAAACCGCAAGGCAAAGGGCAAGGGCTAGGCAGGCTGTTTTCTTCATCAACATATAAATAGTTCCCTCTTCTTAATTTTCCTAATTTTTCTCGTTCGAACGATAAGTGACGGTCTGTAGGTGAAAACATCAAGAAACCGACACGCAATAACAAACTTTTTCAAGCGAGTGAATTATATCATGGCAGAGGTATTTTTTCAATAACCGTGCGTGTGCAAGGGCGCATAAGGCAGAAAACTATTGCAAAACAGACTACAATGTTATACAATAATGCAAAGTGAACGGAAGATTATAATTCGAAAGGAAGTCAATTTAAAAATGAACAAACTCAACAAAAAAACCATTGAGGATATCGATGTTGCCGGCAAGCGTGTGCTTGTGCGTTGCGACTTCAATGTTCCGCTTAAAAATGGCCTTATTACAAGCGATGAACGCATCGTCGCCACGCTCCCAACCATTAAGTATTTAATCGGGCAGGGTGCAAAACTTATCCTGTGTTCTCATCTTGGTCGTCCGTCCGGGATAGGTTACGAGGAAGCTTTTTCCTTGGCACCGGTTGCTAAGCATCTTTCCGATTTGCTGGGGCAAGAAGTTAAAATGGCAACTGACGTTGTTGGCGAAAGTGCCAAGTCACTTGCGGCCGGTTTAAAAGACGGCGAAGTGATGCTTATTGAAAACGTTCGCTTTGATAAAAGATGTACGAAAAACAATCCGGAATTCTCAAAAGCACTTGCCTCACTGGCTGAGGTGTATGTAAATGATGCCTTCGGTTCCGCCCATAGGGCCCACAGTTCAACAACCGGTGTTGCGGATTATTTGCCGGCAGTATGCGGCTACCTGATTCAAAAAGAAATCACCTATATCGGCGGCGCGCTCGAAAACCCAAAACGCCCCTTTGTCGCCATCCTCGGCGGCGCAAAGGTTTCGGATAAAATCGGCGTCATCAACAATTTGATTGACAAAGTGGATACGCTGATTATCGGCGGTGGCATGGCCTACACCTTTTTTGCCGCAAAAGGCTACGGTGTCGGCACCTCGCTTTGCGAAGAGGACAAAATTACCCTCGCCAAAGAGATGATGGCCAAAGCCGAAGCCAAAGGCGTTAAGTTGCTGTTGCCCATTGACAACAAGGTTGGCAAGGCTTATGCAGCGGATACCCAATCCCAAATTGTCGCGTCCGACAAAATCCCGGCCGACTGGATGGGGCTTGATATCGGCCCAAAAACACAAACACTTTTTGCCGATGCAATAAAAGGCAGTGGCACGGTTATTTGGAACGGCCCCATGGGTGTCTCCGAGTGGGATAATTTCGCCGCAGGAACCATTGCGGTTGCAAAGGCTGTTGCGGAATCGGGCGCTATTTCCATCATCGGCGGTGGCGATTCGGTCGCCGCGGTGCAAAAACTCGGCTTTGCGGACAAAATGTCCCACATATCCACCGGCGGCGGCGCGTCGCTTGAATTTATGGAAGGCATTGAACTGCCCGGTATTGCCGCACTCGACGACAAATAGGTTGAATGTTGCGTAACTTTCCGGCAGCCCGGGCGGCATTCGGTTGCCGCCCGAACTATTAGTAAATTAAGGAGATATTTAAAAATGAATAAAACACTTCGCAAACCGGCCATCGCCGGCAATTGGAAGATGAACAAGACCCCCGCCCAAACCACCGCTTTGATTGAGGAATTGAAGCCTCTTGTGAAAGATGCAGACTGTGATGTAATCATCTGTGTGCCTTACATTGACCTTCATGCGGCGCTTGCCGCAACAAAGGGGTCCAATGTTCTCGTCGGTGCGGAAAATTGTCATTGGGCCGAAAGCGGCGCTTTTACGGGGGAAATTTCTGCCGTGATGCTTAAAGAAATCGGCGTGCCCTATGTCATCGTCGGCCACAGTGAGCGCCGCCAGTATTTTGGCGAAAGCGACTTGACCGTGCGCGATCGCACAAGGGCGGCCTTAGACGCGGGGCTTAAAGTGATCCTCTGCGTGGGCGAGCTCAAAGAGCAACGCCTTGAAAACATTACCGCCGAGGTCGTGCGCCTGCAAACCAAGTTAGCACTCAGCGGTGTTAGCGAAAGCGAACTGAGCAATATTATTATCGCCTATGAGCCCGTCTGGGCTATCGGCACAGGGCTTACCGCAACGCCCGAACAAGCCAACGAAGTTTGTGCCATGATTCGCACCTTGGTGGCGGAACTGTACGGCAAGGCCGCGGGGGATAAAATGGTCATCCAATACGGCGGCTCCATGAACGAGCAAAATGCCGCAGAGCTTTTGGGCAAGGCGGACATTGATGGCGGGCTTATCGGCGGTGCCTCTTTGGTGGCGGCAAAATTCGCAGCGATTATTAAAGCGGCATCAAATTAAAAAACAGAAAAATATAATAGGGACGGTTTTCCGTCCCTATAAAAATTGGAGAATAGCATGAGCAACAAAAAACCACATCTGCTTTGTATTATGGACGGTTACGGTCATAATCCCGACAGCTTCGGCAACGCCATTGCCGCGGCGAAAAAACCCAACCTTGACCGCTTGATGGCCCAAAACCCGATGACCTTCATCGGTGCCTCCGGCATGGAGGTCGGCTTGCCAAGTGGGCAAATGGGCAACAGCGAAGTGGGGCACACCAACATCGGTGCCGGGCGCATTGTTTACCAGGAGCTGACGAGAATATCCAAATCCATCAGCGACGGCGATTTTTTTTACAACGAAGCGCTTGTGGGTGCGATTGAAAACTGCAAAAAGAACAATTCCGCCTTGCACCTGTGCGGCCTGCTTTCCGACGGCGGTGTGCACAGCCACAACACACATCTGTACGCTTTGTTGGAACTTGCCAAAGCGAGCGGGCTTACAAAAGTCTTTATCCATTGCTTGATGGACGGCAGGGATGTCCCGCCGACATCGGGCAAAATGTTTATCGCTGAGCTGCAGGCCAAAGCGGCCGAAATCGGTGTGGGTCAAATCGCGTCGGTTATCGGGCGTTATTTTGCAATGGATCGGGAAAAACGCTTTGAACGCGTTGAAAAAGCATACAATGCAATGACTTTGCTGGATGCGCCGGTATTTGAAAATGTCGGCCTGATGATGGAAGAAACCTATGCCAAGGGCGTGAACGACGAGTTTATCGTGCCTTGCGTGGCAAGCGATGCCCAGCCTGTGAAAGCCAACGACAGCTTTATTTTCTTCAACTTTCGCCCCGACAGAGCGAGGGAAATTACCAGGGCCTTTGTTGACGATGCCTTTGATGAATTTTATCGTGAAGCAAGGTTGCCCCTGTATTACGTGTGTATGACACAGTTTGATGCAACCATGCCCAATGTTCATGTGGCCTACGCCCCGCAAAGTGTGGCAATGCCCCTAGGCGGTGTGCTCAGTGCCAACGGCCTCAAACAACTGCGTATTGCGGAATACACCAAGTACGCCCACGTCACCTTTTTCCTCAACGGCGGGGTTGAAACCGTTTATGACGGCGAAGACCGCATTATGATTGACAGCCCCGATGTGCCGACCTATGATTTGCAGCCGCAAATGAGCGCCTTCGAAGTGGCGGACAAAGTGGTGGAAATGATAGACAGCGGCAAGTATGATGCCATTGTTTTAAACTTCGCCAATTGCGATATGGTAGGCCACACCGGTATTATGTCAGCCGCTGTAAAAGCGGTGGAAGCAGTGGATGCCTGTGTGGGCAAAGTGGCCGCCGCTATTGCAAACCACGGCGGGGTGACCCTGATAACAGCCGACCACGGCAATGCCGATAAAATGTATGAACCCGACGGCTCGCCCTTTACCGCCCACACCACCTTCCCCGTCCCCTTTGTTGTTGTCGGTTACCCATGCGAGCTTTTGGAAGGTGGCAGCCTTTGTGACATTTCCCCAACGCTGCTGCAAATTATGGGCTTGCCGCAACCCGAGGAAATGACCGGCAAAAGCCTCATAAAATAAAAACGTAAAACAGCCTTTGTGCCACGGCAAATCAGTAAAACGGTTTATCTCAACCCGAAAGGAATTTTTGATTGAAAAACCCTTTTAAACGAATGCTTTCCCGCGAGGCCGAAGAAGGATATATCCCCAACAGGGAGCTGACCATGCACGCCGCCGCGCTTGCCGGTCAAAACCTAACCTATGCGCTTATATCCGGCTGGATGTTCTATTTTTGCACCAATGTTTTAAAAATCAGCCCTAACAAAGTCGGCATCATTACGGGCATTTCCCGCTTATGGGACGCGGTGAACGACCCTATCGTCGGCGGCTTTGTGGACAAACGCCAAAGCAAGCCGGGCGAAAAATTAAAACCCTATCTAAAATACATCCCCCTACCGCTGGCCATTTTTTCTGCCCTGCTTTTTATTGACTTTGGCCTGAGCGAAACGGCCGCAATCGTTTACTTTGTTTCAATTTACCTTGTTTGGGATACGCTTTATTCCTTCCAAGATGTGGGCATATGGGGGATTGTTGCAATCGCCTCGGCCCCATTCGAGCGAGCATTTAAGGATGGCCCAAACGGCAAGAATCGGCTCTAACTTCGGTTCCATGCTGATAGGCCTTTTCCCACTGCTCTTGGGTGCGCGTGGGCAAATGGGCCTTACGGAAGCGCAGCTGTTTATGATTTGCGGCTTTGTATGCGGGTTCGGTGGCGAAATTGCCACCCTGCTTGCCGTCGGCGTGAAAGAACGCGTGCAAAAAGAGCCGGAGGAAAAGGAGTCACTCCTGGCAGGCATCTTGATGCTTCGCCACAATAAGATTTTACTGACCATCGCCCTTGCACAAATTATCGGCGCATTCAGCCCCGTTATCCCCGCCATTTACTTTTTCAAATACGGTGTCGGCACGGTTGATGTTTTTGGCAAGCAAATGAACGGCGAAACGCTGATGTTTTTCTTTCAAATTGCGTCGGGTTTCCCCTATGCGATAGCCCTGTTTGCCGCAAAAAAGCTGACAAACAAACTCGGCGGTGCCAAAAATGTTTTCATCGTGTCAAAAGCCGCTTCCATTATTACGCGGGTAGCCGCTTACTTTGTCGGCTTTGGCAACATTCGCCAAATCGGCATTGTCGCTGTTTTATTGGCAATCTCCAGCTTCCCCGACGGCGCCTCCGACATAGCCAAAACCTCACTTTGGTGCGACTCCATCGATTATGTGGAGTGGAAGACGGGCAAGCGCACGGAAGGCATCTCTTTTTCCATGCAAAATTTCTTGAGCAAACTGACCAGCGGAATCACCATGTTCATCAATGGGTTTGTCCTCAACCGCCTCGGCTTTAGGGAGGAGTTTGGCCTGCTCGGTCAGCCAAGCGTATTTTATCGCTACCAGTGGCCCATTTATATGCTCGCACCCGTTGTCGGAGCGGTCTTGTTTTTGATTCCGATTTTGACCATCCACTACCCGGAGTCCATGAAAAACCAAGTCGAAACGGAACTGATGCAAAGGCGGGCCATGCTCAAACTCAAAGAGGAATCCGAAAGCGAACAGGCGGATAAGACGATGAGATAATTTTGACAGATTCGACAAATTTAACAAGGAGGAATGGAAATGGGTTTACTCGAAAAAATCTTTGCCACGAGGCAAATCAGAGGGCTGAAAGTCTTGCTCATCGCCCTGCTCACCATTGCTGAGATGTTGGGCCTGGTCTTGTTTGACACGGCCGTAACACCAAGAGGGCAAGAGCTGAACCTCGACGGCTATCAGCTTGTCATGGAGGACCATTTCGACGGCAACGAACTCGACCTTTCAACCTGGGAGTACCGCGCCAACGGTGCGCGCCGCAGCGGCTTTAACTCACCCAACCAAGTGTTTGTGGAAGACGGCAATCTGGTCATCAGGGCCGAGTACAAAACACAAGGGGAGTATGGCCCCGGCTGGTACGCCGGTATGATCAGAACAATTGAAGAATATACACGCGGCTATTTTGAAATCCGCTGTATCGTATCCAGAGGCGGCGGCTTTTGGAGCGCCTACTGGCTCAATGCCAGCGGCATGTCCAGCGCGGAGGCATCCAACGGGGGCATCGGCGGGGCGGAAATTGATATTTTCGAATCCAACAACTATTCAGGTAATATCTTCAACCGCAATTCCGTCACCCATGCGGTGCACGTGGGCGGCTACGGTGACGGGTTGCGTTCCGAAATGCAAGGCAGTTTTAAAGTGCCAAAGCCCTACACCCAATATAACACCTACGGTATGGAATGGAACGAGGACGAATATATCTTCTACATCAACGGCGTGGAAAGTTCCAGAACCGCTTGGCAAAACGGGGTGTCGCAAGCACCGGAATATGTCATTCTCTCCGAGGAGCTACCCGGTGAGTTTAGCGAAGAGCCCGGCTTTGCGACCGATTTTATTGTAGATTACGTCAGGATATACCAAAAAGCTCAATAAGCAGCATAACAGAAAACGGACGGCCATTTAGGCTGTCCGTTTTTTTGGAGCTGAAGCAAAGCACGCCGTTTTCAAACGCTCGAGGCTTCCTTTAGCAAATGTTTGGTTTGTGCCATGACCGCTTGCTCAATCTGCGCATAATTAGCCTCGGTACAAAACAGCGCAATGTTTTCCGTAAAGCCGCCACGCAGCAAGATGGTATGACTTTTGGGCTTGTATTTCACTTTGCGAACGCGTTTCCAAGGGAGAAAAACCTCCTGCCGCGACTGAGCAAGCATGCCCGCGCCGGCGACGGCCGGCTTGCCGGACATAAGCCCCAACACGACCGTCAAGGCATTGACCCCGCGGTTCTTTTTTGCTTGCCCTGCTTGTGTGCGGCAGACGGCGCCTTTGTCATCAAGCAAAAATTCCGCCTCATATTTCCCCCTGTAAAACGCCATGATAAAAAGCCACGTAAAAAACATCAAAGCGGCAATCATCCCCAGCCCGTAAAGCGCATAAACGCTTTTACCCGCCGAAAGCCCAATGATGAGCGCAACGATTCCGAAAGGGATGCCGATAGCAATCCCCAGCTGCTTCAAAATCACCGCATTTCTAAAGATAGGCACACTGATGGTCCACTGCCTTGCTTGCATGGTTATACCCCCAATTCCTCCCAAATTTTTATATAATAATCCGCCATCCAAAACAAAAAGTCGATCGACTTTTTGTGGTATAGACACACTTTGTCCAGGGGACTTTATGAGAAAATCACAGAACCGTCCCCCGTGTTACACCCGCTCCAAAATCTCCGTAATCGCATACAAGGGCAAGTTAATCAGGTTCCCCTCCGCCTTATAATTTGCCATAGAAGTGCGCACGGCTACTTTGGGACTGAATTTTTCTTGGTAGACCCGAAGGCTTTTTGCTTGTAAATTTTCTTCTGCTTTCACTTCAATTGGGATGACGGTTTGACCGGTGTCAATCACAAAGTCAATTTCCGCATTCCCTTTGTCGTTTGACCAGTAATAAGCCCGTAAGCCTTTTATTGCGGTTAATTGCTCAAGCACATACTGTTCGGTTAAAGCACCTTTAAATTCCGTAAAGAGTTGATTGCCATCCAACAAAACTTCCGCCCCTAAGCGCGTCATGCAGGATAATAGCCCAACATCCAAAATAAAAAGCTTGAACGCCTTCATATCCTCATAAGCTTTAAGCGGTAGATTAGGTTTGCTGACCCTGTGTACCTTATGAACCAGCCCGCAGTCTTTGAGCCACAACAAGGCGAGCTCATATTCTTTGGCCCGGGCGCCCTCTTTTATCAGCCCATATACGAACTTCTTGTTTTCCCTGCTCAACTGGGCGGGGATGCTGTTCCACAACATGCGGATTCGGGGGACGACCTCATTTGGTGCATGTTTTGAAAAATCTTGCTCATAGGCAGCGAGAATTTGCTCTTGTATTTTACGCACTTCAATAAAGTCGGTATTTTGGGAGAAATTCAAGACAACTTCGGGCATTCCGCCGACAAAGTAATAATGTTTAAGCATATCGATGTATGTTTGCTTAAAGGTTGTAACCGTGGCGAAATTACCCGCTTCCAATTCTTGCGCATATCGTTCCTTGCCCATAGCCATCAAAAACTCTTTAAAGTTCAGCGGATACAAATCCATAAACTCTACCTTGCCAACAGGGAAGGACGTGCCCGGGTGAAGGGCCACCCCTAAAAGTGAGCCTGCACAAATAATTTGGTATTGGGGCGCGTTTTCGTTAAAGTATTTGAGTGAGGTGAGGGCCATGGGCACCTCCTGCACCTCATCAAAAATCAACAGCGTGCTTTCCGGCTCAATATTCTGCCCCGAGTAGAGTTCAAGCCCACTGATGATGCGTTGTATATTTAAATCATGCGAAAATAGGTCCCGCATCAACTGATTGTTGTCAAAGTTAATGTAAACAGAGTCTTTATAAGCGATTTTTCCAAACTCTTTCATCAGCCATGTTTTGCCGACTTGCCTGGCACCGCGGATAATCAAGGGTTTTCTGTCGTTATTCTGTTGCCACTTTTTTAGCTGTTCTATTGCAAATCTATACATCACACGTCACCTCAATAACCACTATAACAGTCAAGCCACAAAAAGTCAATCGACTTTTTGTGGCTTGAAGACACTTTGTCCAGGGGACTTTATGTTATTTTCCCCAACCGTCCCCGTTTTGTGCCCCGTGTTGCGTAGGGGCGGGCATTGCGCGTGCGCCGTATTGCGTCTTTGCCTTCCTCTTGAGGAAGGTGGCACGAAGTGCCGGAAGGAGTCCGTCGCCCTACTGCGTCACCCTATACCGATACGCATCATCCGGGTTCTCCACCGTAAAGACGAATGAAAAATCGTAATACCCGGTCATTTTGTCATAGGCTACCGTATAGCCGTCATAACCCCAGCTTGAGGCAAGGGCGACGCTTTCCCATTGGCCGTCCTTGTAGAGCTCGACTGATGGGCAGGCAAGGCCCGTAAAGCCGTTTATACGCACGGCGTTGTTGTTCCTGCCACCGGTGAGGGTGAATACCGCCTTGTTGTCTTTAGCGGTGACGGTTGGGACGGTGGGGTCATCTTTCGCTGTGCCGTGTGTTGCGGTGACCTTGAGGGGTTTTAAGGCACTGTCTTCGCGCACACGGTGCACGTTGGTATCCGTTTCCTCACGCCCGGTGCCCCAGGGCAAGAGGACGAGGTCAAGCTTTATCGTATCGCCCGCTTTGAAGGTGATATTCTTTTCATCCAGGGTCAGCGCGCCGTAGTTGAGGTTGTCCTTGGCGCTGTCCCGAAAAACAAAGTTCGTTTGGTATTCCTGCCCGTCCTTTACGATTGTACTATTCTTGACCAGCAAGGCGAAATTCGAGCCAAAGCCTCTTTCTATCTGGTCCCTGTCTTCATCGCGTATGCAATAATAGCCAAAGTAGGGGCAGTCGTTACCGAGCGTGTAATAGTTTGCGGTTTTTTGCCCAAGGTCGGTGCCTGTGTAAGTGAGGGTGTTGTTTTCGTTGAGGTAGCTTGCCCTTTCAAAGGCGACAGACCGCCCGTCGAAGGCAAAGAGGTCAAAGTCCCGCTTGAAATGTTTAAAGGCTATGTCGCGATCAAAGGTGATGTCCACCGTATAGTAGGTACGGGTTTCGTCCGTCTGGGGGAACTCGGTGTGGCGCAGGGTGTAGCGGTAGGAGCCGCAGTCGGAAACGTAGCTGTACTCAATATCCGCATAAGTCAGCCCTGCGCTTATGATATTGGACCCGGTGTATTCGCTGAGCGTCTCGTTGTCAAAAACATCTTTGCGGTACTTCATAAAGTGTAGCCTGCCAACGGAGTTAAACTGCGGCTGACCGCTCCACATGGTCCCGCTGTGGCCACGGTGGTCGGGCAATGTCCAGCCGTCCTTTGCCATAACAAAATAGGGGGCAATGCAGTTCGACTCCGTCGTGCCGGTTGAAAGATGGTAGTAGGAAACGTGGAATTCAATAGAGGAAAGCTGCTTGAGCGGGTACTTGCCCCAGTTTTGGTAAAGGTTCAACAAGGTGAAACGGAGCGTTTCGTCCGCTTTAAGGCTTAAGGGGAAGATGCTGTCACCGTACTGGTAATCTTTAACGCTATAAAAGGGCTCGCCGCCGTCCCCTTGAAAGTTTTTGCAAACCTGGACTTCCATGGCCGCCGGCGTGCCCGTGTCGTCCAGCAAGGCCGCCGCCTCAAGGCAACCGCTTATGCCTTGTGAGCGTATATAAATGTCCCGGTCGCTGTCGTCGCACGCCACGGTAATCGGCACGCTGAAGCGGTCGTCGGGGTTGTCGTAGGCCGTCTGGAAGTCGGTGCCGTCCATGGTCATTTTGTAGGAACCACGCAGGGCCTCATAGCCGACATAGGCGGCATTGGCGTTGCCGCTGAGTACCGTGATGCCCGCCAGCGGGTTTCGCTCGAGCAAAGCGGCTTTATCGATGCCGGCAAACGCATGCGTTTCGTCCGTATAAATGCGAAAGCCAAAGCGGACATCATTTAAGGCATAGCCGCCGCTTTCGTCGTATTTGTTGATGCCGGTGCCGGGCGTATAGTTTGCCGTCTGGCGGATAACATAGCAGCCGTTTTTGAGCGTTACGTCCAGGCTCTTGGTCGAGTTGTCCGACGGCACAATAAAGCCAACCACACCCACCCCGCGGATATCCAGGGCCACGTAGCACACCTTTGATGTGTCAAAGCCCGATATATCGCTGCTTGTCCCGTTTTCATCCCGAATTTGTACCGCCGTGACGGTATCGGCGGGGATTTTGACAATACTGCCGAAGGCTGAAAGATTTTCCGTCGCTTGGGTCGCTAAAAGCTTCAGTTCCGAATACATCCTATCGGCATAGACATGGTAGGCTTTGTCCACCTTAAAAAGCGGGTTATGGAACAAGGCGGCAAATTCCAAGTCGCGCACATGGCACTCATAATAATACTGCCCCAGGCGAATGGTGTTCACGCGCCCGTTTGTTGGGGAGTTTTTTGAAAAAAAGGTCGTACCGTTTTTGAGCGTGCAAAAGGTGTCCATCGAGTCAACATAGGTTTTGCCCCCCGCAGTTTTGAGGGTCGCGGTTTTGTTGCGTGCGGCATTCAGCTCATGGGTCACTACCGCTTGCTTGGTTGACATGGCATAGGCGGTACGCTCCGGGTTTGTGTACACGCCCTGAACGGCATTTTTTGCCGCCGCAGCATATAAAACTGTTTGCGACATGGTGGTGTCACCTCCAATATCATTCACGATTTGAGGCATAAGGGGTGGAATGGTGGGTGCTTGGTACTTGCCAAAGGACACCGTGAAAAAAAGCAACTGATAAAGGGCGATGAAAAGGGCGATGAGCTTTCGTAATCTTGCCATAGTAAACTCCATTCCGCCGCCAAAGGTGGCGATAAATTTTTCGTCGTGAAGGGGGAGTGAAATTGGTCGTCCGCCCTTATATTCGTTCGTGTCTTTACCTTTGCCTTTACCTTTACCTTTACCTTTGCCTTCGCTTTTGCCTCCAAAGGCGCATATCC
>CAZMSM010000047.1:0-13390 GCA_964568955.1 uncultured Eubacteriales bacterium
AAGCTCCTTCGAATTTTGTCTATTGCACTTTTAGCACGCCACCTTAACCCCTTTCAAGCGAGTAAATCCTAAGATTTTCAGCTTTTTCACCGTATTTTTTACGCAGGGAGCCTCCACCGGATAGAATTTTTCAGCAAGACTTGCAAAAATAGGTTTTTGGTGTTAAAATAAGTCATCCATTTATTAGTTGTTTTTCAACTTTATTATATGAAAAATTTTTCGCATTTGAAAGGAGATTTTATGAGTACATTAAAGGCTCAAGTTAGAGATGAAAACGCAAAAGCAAAACAATTAAGACGGGGCGGAATCATACCCGCAGTTTTGTTCGGCAAGCACCTTGAGGAATCCATCAGCATCCAAATTCCCGCAAACGAGGTCGAGCAATTCTTGCGCTTTAATTCCGTAGGTTCCAGGGTGGACTTAGTGATTGGCAAAAAGAAATATATGGCTTTGCTCAAAGACATCACCTTGATTCCGCTTATCCGCTCGGCCGAGCACCTGAGCTTTCAGGAACTCACCGCGGGTGAAAAAGTAACCAGCGAATTCCACATCCATCTGCACAACAGGGCTAAAGTGGACGGTATTGTCCAACAGCACCTCAGCCAGGTCCATTACACGGCACTGCCCAGCCACCTTTTCGACACGGTTGACGTAGAGCTCGAAGGCAAAGTCATTGGGGACAGCGCAGTTTTGGGCGACCTTGACTTTGTTAACAACCCCAACATCGAAATTCTGACACCGCTTGACACCATAGTCTATAACATCATGCCTCGCATCATCATAGAGGATGAGGAAGAAGAAGAGACTGATGCCGAGGCTACAGATGAAGCGGCAGAAGATGGTAAAGAAACGGAAGAAGAAAAGAACTAATCTTGTTTTAACCAAAAAAAGCAGTCCCGTGTCTTTCGACACGGGACTGCTTTTTTTATTGAACCGCAATGTAAAAATAGGTAAGCCCTGCCTCGTTAAGCCTTGGCAGGCTACCACTGATTTCTTGAGCACTGCCTTGCAGGAGCTTAAAACCTGTGTTTGTCAGCTCCATCCCCTGGGTGCCGTTGCCGCTGACAGCCAAACCCCAATAGCATGAGGAAGCATTGTTCATAAAATCCACGGTGTTTACCGGGTATCGTGTGGCGAATACGGCGGCAATCCTCGGTGCAAAGCCGGTCGCTACGGTGTAGCTTGCAGCCCCGTTGCCAAAATAGGTACCAACGGCAAACGGCGCGTCCCAAAGGGCCTTGTCAGCCGGCGTCACATGGATGGTATTATCCGTAATGTGGCTGCCACACAGGAGGTCTTTGTTTAAAAAAGAGCGAAAGTGCACGGAAGAACTCACCGCAGGGCAAAAATCAGCCCTTACGACAACCATGGCATCCAGCACCAAGGCATCCGTGTCCCTGTCCGCTCGAATAAAGCCGCAACCGGATTCCACAATATTCAGGTCCGACGCAAAGGTAAGGCAGTCGACAATATCTGTAAACACATCGTGGCACTTGGCCCCGCCGAGTGAAAACGGCACATGAATAGCCAGTTTGATTTTAATCGCGGCAAGACGACAATACTCGTTTTCAATCAAAACGCCCTCATCATTCGCGGTAAAGCTGTCGTGGATTTTAATATGCTCAATACCGGCGGCAACCGTTACTTTTTTAAGGGGAATAGCCTTTGGTTGAGGTGGAAACTCTGTGATAAATGTTATGTCCGCCAGCTGGTCTTGTGTGCCAAGCCACTCGACAATGCCCGCGGGCAAGGCGCTGATTTCGCTCATGTTTGCTCCTTTCATTTTCCTGCGGCCCGGCCGCACTTTCCAAGCGCTTTCCGAATGAACTCAGTCCGCGCCTACTATCGTGCGAACCACTGCCCAAACATAAAACACCTTGCCGTTTTGGTAGACCTTTTCGGCGCGGTCAATTTGGTAATCCACACCGCCCGCGTGCAGACGGGTGTCCTGCGGCATTTTGCTCAGGTCATGCTCCGGCGGGCCGATATAAAGGTAGTAGCCCTGGCTGTTGTAACCGATTGATGTATTGATGCCAAAAAGATACATTTTATTTTTGTATCGCAGCGGCTGAATAAATCCAAAAAACGTGTCCGATGCCTCACCGTCGGGCGAGCTCAAATTCATTGCACGACCATGGCGCTTCATCATCTGTTCTACTTTCATACATCAACCTTTTTAAACAAGAACATCTCGTCTTTCAGCAAGGGCACCGCGGCGGCCAAGGCTTCGTCCCGTACCTTTTGGGCAAGGGCAAGCAGCCCGCCGAAATCTTGGCTAACGCTCACGTCCCCCGCTTTAAATCTAGTCACCGCGCCGTCTTGTGTGATCCCCTTGAGTATCAGCTTGTAAAAGGCCAAGCCTGCCGCCGCTTGCTCGACTCGCGGGTCGTTTGCACCGCCACCCTCCTTCAGCCTGCTACGAATTTCTTCCAGACTAACCAGGCAAAGGGACAGCCCGGCGGCTGCCCCTTCTTCATCAATCATCGCCATTTGCCGCAGTCTGCTCAAAACAGTCCATTGGTTTACCATTGTTTTTCCTCCTATTGAGAAGCAATCGGGGGCGGTGCGACTACGTCGCGAGAAGCGATGGGAAAGCAATGGGGTTTACGAAAACCGAAAGCGCACTTCGTTCTCCCATCGCTCTCCTATTTCTAACCTATTGCTCACCTATCACTCACCCGTAACCCCCGTTCCCCAATCGCTTCTCCATCGCTTCCCAATCGTCAAACTATCGCTTCTCTGCTCAGCCTAAACCGTAAGCACCCTTGCCACATCCTTGAAGATCTTTGCAAAGCCCGCAATGCAAGTGACAGCCGCGCGTTCCAATTGACGGTCAATCAATTTATCATATTCCGTCATCACATCGCCCGCCTTGACCATTTCGAGGGCACAGCTTTTGTCCAGACCGATAAGCGTGCCGCTCGTTACTGCCGCGGATTTGATTAAATCCGCCCCGATAGGGGTAATCTGTTTGCCCGTGCGCTGAAAATTGAAGCCCGCCGCGGCATCCTTAAATTCCGCAATGTTGAGCATTTTCACCATTACATCGGGTGCCGCAATGATGGCGTTGAGCTCATAGGGGTCGAAAAGGTTCCAAAAAGTCACAAGGTCACTGTAGGTTAGGGTGCCCGTGCTAGCCGTACCGGTGCTTTCGGCGGCGTTTGTGTTGCCATCCCCGCTCACAAGCACACGCACAGCGTCCTTGAGTTGCGAGCGCGCGATGTAGGCACCGATTTGTTTGAGTGTCACCGTAAAAAGATCCAGCCGTTGGAAACGGATAGCCTCATAAGAGGCCACGAGCATCCGCCCGCGCTTGCGCAGCTGTACCAAGTTTTCCTGCGTCTTGACCACCGTTTCCGGGATATATGCGCCCTCGCCCACCACTTTGAGCTCTTTTTCATCTTGCGTGGGAATGGAGGTGATGGAGCGGTAATCCAAGCCGTTAATCACCGTTGTCGCCGCAATAATCCGCGGGAGCACATTCGCTTCCTCCATACCCTGGCGCACCGCGCGGGAAACGTATTCCGGGAACAGGGTCGCGGAGTCCGAGCTTTTAAAAAACTTTTCCACCACATCACTGCCCGCTCCGCTGACTTTGATGCCAAAACGCTTGAGTTGCCTTTGGTAGGCATCCAACCCTTCAAGCGCCGTGCCTTTGTAATCCGCCGAGGGGTCCAGTGCCTCCAGCGCGCCGGTAAATGACTTGTTCTGTGTATACAAGCCTTTTTCGAGCTTGATGATATCGAAACTTGACATATATCTTTCCTTTCCGCAACGGCACAGCGGTCGTTGCTCACAATCGAGCACGGGTGTACCGTGCCCGAAAAAATCAGCTAAGCATAAAGCCCACCGTCTTCACCGTCGTATCGACCTCAAACACCAACATGCTCCTGCCACCTTCTGTAACAACCTTCACCCCGCCGCTACCGTCCGCCGCAAGGCTTGTGTAGCCAACAACCGGAGCAGTTGCACCGGTATAGGGCAAGCTAACAAAGCCGCCCATCTGCACGCTCGCATAGCCGCTGCCCACCCCGCTTGCCACACCGCAAAAATTGTCGCCTGCCGCACACCTATCCACTGTGCCATTGGCACTCACTTTAACCGGGACACCCGCCGTTAAACCGTTTGCCGCCTTGAATGTTGCAAGGCTCTCTTTGTAACCGTTAAATGCTACCGACATCGTTTGCCCTCCTATATTCTGAATTCGTTGTTGTCCGCCACCATTGAGCATGCCTCGGCTTTAAGTTGCGGTTTCATCGGCAGGATTTTTTCCGTCCTCTCACTAAAGGCCTTTTTCAATTCGCGCAACTCTTCGACCGAAAGCCGCTCGCAAATGGAGCTTAGGCTCTCCCCGCCTATTTTCGGCAAAGTGATCAGTCCCATGCGGATAACTTCCATCGTCAGCTCCTCCCTGTAGGCCTTGCCATCCATCGCCTGCTTTTCCAGTAACTCCATTCGGGCGAGCAGACTTTGCTTTTCCTCCCTACCGAGGATGGTTTCGTCATCCGCGTTTCGCAGTGCTTTTAAAATGTTCTCCACTGTTTTTCTTTCCCCTTTCCCTGTTTTATAATCCTTTGCAACCTTTGCCGCCTTTGTTACCCCTGCCGCCCTTTGCGCCGGCACCGCCACGAAGGACCATTCGTAAGCATCCGTGGGCTCACTCAAAACCGTGTGGCATACCTGCCCCCCGTAGCTTTTACCCTTGCTGTGGTCACAGCCCTCCCTTCTCAAATCCGCGCCGCAAACCGAGCAGGTCATCCGCTTAACTGCACAGCCTACACTCGCTTCCTTTTTAATCCCCGCATCTATTTCCGCAATCAAATCGGCATTTTTCGCCGTTCGGGGCATATATGCTTTGGCCTTTATAAAGGTATAGGGCTCACCGACACTGGTGTGTTTTTCGCCCTGGGTCACCACTTGTGTGTCATACAGCCTTGACGTTTGGTCGTGGGCGTTCATGCTGTGATTAAAAACCCCGGTTTTACCCGCAAACAGTTGTGCCAAAGCCTTGAGTGCCCCCGTATCAAACCGTTCAAAATCCCTGTCCACCTCGTTGTCGCAAAGCAAAACATGAAAGATATATACATCGTCCTCGCAGAGTGTTTTACGCGTGTAGCGGTTTATCATTTCCATATCGTTGCCGCCGGGTGGTGCGGGTGTGACTTGTGTTAAAAAATCCTTGTTCATATAGGGTTCCCTTCCTTTCCAAGCGAAAAATCATGCTCCAATTTGGATGCCTGCGCTTCGTACAGGGTTGCCCTGCTTTCCTCCAC
This sequence comes from uncultured Eubacteriales bacterium, assembly GCA_964568955.1. Taxonomy (GTDB): domain Bacteria; phylum Bacillota; class Clostridia; order Oscillospirales; family Acutalibacteraceae; genus UBA1447. Next base: position 5,274 of record CAZMSM010000047.1, read on the forward strand.
CCTATCCTGCAAGGTGATGTCACTCCAAAGCACCCGGGCGTCCGGTGAAAATCCGTTAAAACGCAAAAAGATACCACAAATTTGCAGGATAACGGGGGTGAGAATGCGGCGGTAGGCTTCGAGTTCACTCGTCAAGGCATCCGCCTGCTGGGAGGACATCCGCTCTGTCGAACTCCACGAAAGCCCCAGCATAAAGGGCGGCAAGCCGGTTTTGGCAACAATCTGTTCAAGCATTTGGCGCACAGGCACATCGCTGTCCAACACCTGATTATCTGCGCCGATAACTTTGATTTGCACATCCCCCACGGCGACAAAATCTTTCACACACCCGCCCGTCTGCATGGTTTCGCCCCATTCTTTCGCAACCTGCAGTGCCCTGTCCTTGGCATAGGCCCTGTCAATCGCGTCGTTTTGCGGTTTGTAGGTCACGGCAAAGCGTACATTGCCCACCCGCTCCCAGTTGGTGCCAATGGTGGCGAATATCTTCATCAGCACGCTGCTTACAAAGGGTAGTCCCTTGAGCATGGAGTTGCCTTCGAGCTGGCCGGGTTCGGGGTTTAAAACCGAAAGCATCACCAAATCCCTGTAACGAACAAGCTGGGCCTCACAGCCGCCCCGCACATAAATATCAATATCCAAGCCATTTGAGCACCGGCGCAACTCAATATCCGTAAGCGGTGCATTGTAAAGGGCCGCGATTACGCCTTGTCCGTCGGTTACTATTTCACCCACCGCCGTGCCGCACGTCAGCAGCTGTTCAAAATAGGTCGCAACAAATGCATCAATTCCACGCTGATTGCCGCCCACCGGAACATTTTGTAAAAAATGTTCCAGCATGGCCTGGGCCTTCGTATCCCGGCATTGAACGCTAAAGCCGCTCGTGAGGCGTACAAGTTTAAAAACAGCGGCATCGATAATGGGCACCGCTTCGCGCAGGGCATAATAAAGCTTCATCTGCGGTGTGGAAAGCGGCACATAGCCGTCCAAAACACCGAACGGATGCCCGCCCTGTGCCCCCGTTTGCGGCACGGGCACCACAGTTCTCGCCGTAGCTTTTCTATTAAATAAAGAAATCCAAATTCCTCCTTCCATAAATGTCCCCCTTTACCAAAAAGGGCTCCCTAACCCCGACTAACCGAAAACACAAAAAAGCTATCTTCCGTCCCCATCACCGTCGATACAAAATAACGAATGTCGTCCATGGCGTGGTCATGCTCTTTGCGCGGGGTATCTTTTGCGGCCTTATCATCCCAGCGGTAGAGCCCAAACTCACGCACGGTATCCGTACAGGTGGGGCAGATGATAATTTTTCGCTCTTTGAGTGCGTCTGAAACGCGCCTGATACCGTCAATCACCTCATTTTTAGCGGGGATTGCCTTGAACTTGCCGTGGCGGCGAATGCACTCCATAAAACTTGCCGCCGAAGGGTCCACCACGACCGCGTCAATGGTGCCGGCCCCTGCCAGCTCCTCCAGTGCGGCATAATGCTCCTCGTCCGTGCGTTGCTCCCCCTTCGTGCGGCTGTCGTGGTAATATTCCGCTAAACGGTACCAACGTGTACCAAAAAGACCCCATAAGCCAAAGGAGGAAGGGTTTACCGTGCCGTAATCGCAGGAGATAAAGTGCTTTGCGGGCAGGCCGTCCGGTGGCTCACACACATGGGCGGCACTTTTAAACATGGGGTAAACCAGCCCTTGCGCCGCTACCCATTTGCCTTGCACAAAGCGTTCATAAAAGGCGCCACTGTAAAGGCTCTTATAGCGTTGTATGATCCGCGGGGAAAGGGAAGGGTTATCATCCATTGTAAAGTGAAGGTACAGGCAGTTCTTTTGCTGTGCTTTTTTTATCCATTCCTCGTGGAACCAGTGCGAGGGATTTTCCGGGTTGCAGTTAAACCAGAGTTTGGAGCCATCCACCGAGCAACGAGCCAGCGCCTGTTCCACGAAAGAACGCGGCATGAGCGCAACTTCGTCGAGCAGCACGCCGCCTAGGGTCATCCCTTGTATCAGCGAGGCCGAACCCTCATCTTTACCCCCAAACAAATAGAAGCGGTTTTTGCGCCCGTTACGGCTGATTTCAAGCAGGTGTTGCGAAAGTTTTTCCGTACACTCGAAGCCGATTTCCCGCAGAAACGGCAACAGCGGTGTAACCACATTGCGACGCAAGGACGCGATGGTTTTGCCGCAAATCGCAAACGCCGTATCCTCAAAAGTGTAAAACGACCAGGCGATAAATGACAGGGACATACATATCGTTTTACCCGAGCGCACCGCACCGTCACAAATGACGGCATCGTGCCGACCATAGACACTGCCTTTGTGCCACCAGCACAAAACAGCCATCTGTTTTGCGGAAAAGGTTTTAAAAGCGATGCTCATCGTTTCACCAATATTCTGTTAAATATTTTACACATGCCCTTGCTGGCCCGTCACCGGCAAAACATTTGCCGCGAGGGCTTTTGCCCCTCTTTCCAACGCCTCATAAAACGGCAAGGCGTTGTTTTGCGCGGCATCCGTTTCGCTCATTTCCTTTAAGCGTTCCAAGGCCTTCAAACGGTCGAAAAACTTAATTTCAAGCCCGCCGCCCTTGGGCCGCTTGATGTCGGACACATTAAGCATATCCATTTGTTCCATGGTTTCCACCCCGGGCACCTCGTCCATAAACAATAGCCTCAAGGCATCCGTAACACTACCGAAGGCCAGTCGGCGGTACCCCGCACAAACCTCTTGCGACGTAACCGAGCGTTTGCCGGCAACCCGTGCAAGTTCCTGCCGAATATCCCCGCGCAAAAGCAGTTTTGCCGCCGCTCTTTCGGGCAAGACCGTATAGCCTGCCCGCGCGGCCGCACTGCGACCGTCCCTGCCTTCGCTCAAGTAAAAGCAAAACAGCCGTTCTTTGCCGGTCAACACTTTTTCTTTCTTTTCTTTCCCCATTTTTTTCACCTCGTTTATCCCTATGATTGACGGATTTTTTTGTTCGAGTAAAACTCACCGGCCATTTTACCGTTAGCCACTTGCTTGCCCCACAACCAAAGCGTGAACTCCTATGAATGTTATCGAAAAAAAGATAGTTTTTGCAAAATTCTCTCCTTCTTTGCAGATTTCATAAAAAATATTTCATCAAACCTCTATTTTTTATCGGCAAATCCGTTTTTGGCAAAAGTAATCTGAACGATTGTTTTACAATCAAAAAAGCCCCGAATCACCACGCTTTACGCGCCGGATTTCGGGGCTTGATTTTTTTCTTACGGTTGACTTTTCGCTCAATTTCATCTATGATAATGTGCAATGATTAAAATAAGGGGAGTTTTTGAATATGCTCAATAACACCGAAAAAACAATGGATACTATCGTTTCCATGTGCAAAAACAGAGGCTTTGTTTACGCGGGTAGCGAAATCTATGGCGGCCTTTCCAACACCTGGGATTACGGCCCGCTCGGTGTTGAGTTTAAGAATAATGTCAAGCGCGCTTGGTGGCAAAAATTTGTGCAGGAATGCCCCTATAACGTGGGACTTGATTCCGCCATTTTGATGAACCCACAAACCTGGGTAGCCTCCGGCCACGTGGGCGGTTTTTCCGACCCGCTCGTGGACTGCAAGGGCTGTAGAACCCGCAACAGGGCGGACAAACTCATCGAAGATACGGGCGTCAACCCGGCCGGTTGGAGCTTTGAAGAAATGTCGAAACATTTAAGCGATAATAAAATCCCTTGCCCGGATTGCGGCGAGAGTAATTTTACCGATATCCGCAAGTTCAACCTAATGTTCAAAACATTCCAAGGCGTGACGGAAGACAGCCAAAGCGAGCTCTTCCTCCGCCCCGAAACGGCCCAGGGCATCTTTGTCAACTTCCCAAATATTCAGCGCACCACACGCCGTAAAATACCTTTCGGCGTATGCCAAGTGGGCAAGAGCTTTCGCAACGAAATAACACCGGGCAACTTCACCTTCCGTACGCGTGAGTTTGAACAGATGGAGCTGGAGTTCTTCTGCAAACCCGGTACGGAGCTGGAATGGTTTGACTATTGGAAAAACTTCTGCAAAGAATGGTTGTTGTCCCTTGGGATTAAGGACGAAAACCTGCGCCTGCGCGACCATACGGCTAAGGAACTTTCCCACTACGCCAACGCGACCACCGACTTTGAGTTCCTCTTCCCCTTCGGCTGGGGCGAACTGTGGGGTGTTGCAAGCCGCAGGGACTTTGACTTAACCCAGCACCAGAGCACCTCCGGCAAAAGTCTGGAGTACTTTGACCAAGAGAGTGGCGAAAAGTACCTGCCCTTCGTGGTTGAACCGTCCCTCGGCGCAGACAGAGTTGCGCTGGCCTTCCTGTGTGAAGCTTATGATGAGGAGATTGTTGACGAAGCCAAAGGCGACAAAAGGATTGTTCTTCGCCTGCACCCCGCTCTTGCACCCATCAAAGTCGCCATTCTTCCGCTTTCCAAAAAGCTCGGTGAAGAGGCGCTTAAAGTTTATGCCATGCTCGCTAAAAAATTCATGGCAGAATACGACGACGCGGGTTCCATTGGTAAACGCTACCGCCGCCAGGATGAAATCGGCACCCCGCTTTGCATTACCTTTGACTTTGATTCGCTTGAGGACAACAGCGTAACCGTGCGCGAGCGGGACACCATGGAGCAAGTCCGCTTGCCAATATCGGAGCTCGTCTGCTATATTGAAAAGCAACTGGAATTTTAAGCGATAATAAGCTAGCCGTTATCTTCCATACACAACGCATACGATGCGTCTACTAGCGAAAGAACCCGGAACGCATACAATGCGTTCCCTACAGTGAGAACCCGGAACGCATACAATGCGTTCCCTACAGTGAGAACGCACAACGCATACAATGCGTTCCCTACAGTGAGAACGCGCAACGCATGCAATGCGTTCCCTACAGTGAGAACGCACAACGCATACAATGCGTTCCCACAGTGAGAACACGCAACACATATAATGCGTTGCGTACAGTGAGCAGAAGCAAGGAGATAATAAAACATGAAAGTAAATTTTACCGAAACCGTCCTGCGTGACGCCAACCAATCACTCATCGCCACAAGAATGCCTTTTTCAGATTTTGAGGGTATTCTCAAGACCATGGACCGAGCAGGCTATTACTCGCTCGAATGCTGGGGTGGCGCAATTTTCGACTCTTGCCTGCGTTTTTTAAACGAAGACCCTTGGGAACGCCTGCGCAAAATCAGAACGGCCTGCCCCAACACAAAGCTGCAAATGCTGTTGCGTGGGCAGAACATTTTAGGCTACAAACATTACCCGGATGACGTTGTCCGCCTGTTCGTCAAAAAGAGTGTGGAAAACGGCATTGATATCATCAGAATTTTCGACGCGCTCAACGATATACGAAATATTGAGGTCGCCGTTGACGAAACCCTGAAAAACGGCGCCCATGCCTCGGGCACCATTTGTTTCACCATAAGCCCCATCCACAACCTCGAAAGCAATGTAAAGCTTGCTAAAAACATGGAAGCACTGGGCGTAAACTCCATTTGTGTCAAGGATATGGCAGGCATCATGGGGCCACAGGATGCCTATGATTTGGTGAAAGCCTTGAAAGAAAACGTCAAGGTTCCGATTGTTGTGCACACCCATTCCACAACGGGCTTAGGCATTCTTGCCTTACAAAAGGCCGTTGAAGCCGGTGCAGACGTTATCGACACAGCCATTTCAAGCTTTTCCGGCGGCACATCTCAGCCCCCGACGGAGACCCTTGCGTATGCTCTGCGTCAAGAGGGTTATGAAGTATCGCTTGACGACAAAGTGCTCAAACAAATAAACGACTTTTTTAAACCGATTTTAGCGCAGAGTCTCGAAAGCGGGCTCCTCAATCCACTCGTCATGGGGACGGAAACCGATGCCCTGGTTTATCAAATCCCCGGCGGCATGCTTTCCAACCTTGTTTCCCAACTGACCGCGCAGAATAAATTGGATAAACTCGACGAGGCACTTGCCGAAACACCCAAGGTGCGCCGTGACTTGGGCTACCCGCCCCTTGTAACCCCCATGAGCCAAATGGTCGGTGTGCAAGCAACGGGCAACGTGCTTTCGGGCCAACGCTACAAGAACATTTCCAACGAAATCAAAAGCTATGTCCGGGGTGAATATGGCAAACCACCGGGTGATATTGACCCGGTGCTTAAAAAGTCAATCCTCAACGGCGAACAGCCCATCAGCGGTCGCTATGCAGACCTGCTGGAACCCGGCCTCCCCGCTGCGAGAGCATATTTAGGCAAAAGAGCAAAATCCGACGAGGATGTTTTATCATACATCGCCTTCCCGCCGCAAGCGGAAGCTTTCTTTGACAAGCGCGATGAAAAAGAAAAACACACCTACTCGTATACGATAGAAAAATTGGACAGCTAATCATTGCAAACGGGTTATACATTAAATTAGTTGTCTGTAAATTTAAATTCATATGTGGGTAACACGCAATGTGCCACAATGAGGAGGTAAAAAAATGCTTGTAGGACAAGATATCGGCTTTCTTGACAGCCTAAAGGTGTCGGGGGCCGGAATGATGGTTGTTTTATTGGAACTCTCGCTGCTAGCGGTGTTCATTATATTGCTTTCAAAGACCGTCAGATTTTTCATTAACACTGCGGAAAAAAAGTCGGCAGCAAATATTGTTCCGGTGGTCCCAACTATTGAGGCCCACACAACAATAACCAATTTGGCTTCAACCACATCACGTGGCGAACTTGAGTTGGTTGATACAGATGAGCCAACCGCAGCCGTTATAATGGCAATAATCAGTGATAAAACCGATATTCCGCTTAACAGACTTCGATTTATCCGAATTAAAAAACTGGAGGACGACCAACGATGAAATATAATGTTACCTTAAACGGCAAAACATATGAAGTTGAGGTAGAAAAAACCGATGCCGTTATTACAAATGTAACGAACGCTATACCGGCGACGCTACCGATTGCCCCTGCAGCTCCTGTCGCCACCCCTTCACCGCTAGCGGCTCCCGTATCTGCTATGGCAGGCACGGAAGTCCTCTCTCCCATGCCCGGCACCATTCTTACTGTCAATGTCGTTGTCGGCCAATCAGTCAAGGCCGGCGATCTTTTGCTTATCCTTGAAGCAATGAAAATGGAAAACGAAATTGCCGCGCCCGGTGACGGCACCGTTTTACAAATTCTTGTTCAAAAAGGCTCAACAGTAGAGTCAGATTCACCACTTGTAGTAATAGGATAGGAGAACCCAATGGATATTGTTGGTATTTTAGTAGGATTATGGGAGAACTCAGGAATTTCTGCCCTCACCTATAAAGAAGGCATTATGATTTTGCTTTCATTCGTTTTGCTCGCTATGGCTATCGTAAAAAAATACGAACCGCTTCTGCTTCTCCCGATTGCTTTCGGCATGCTTTTGGCAAACCTACCGGAGGCCGGGCTGATGAATGAGGCCGCGCTCGGGGAGCCTTGGTACAATGCAGGTGTGTTAAATTTAATATATATGGGCGTCAAAAGCAGCGTCTTCCCCTGTTTAATCTTCCTCGGTGTTGGCGCGATGACAGATTTTGGGCCCATGCTTGCCAACCCCATGAGCCTGCTTTTGGGCGCAGCAGCGCAATTCGGCATTTACATCGCATTTGTTCTTGCACTTTTATTAAAATTTGACCCTGCCGCGGCCGCTGCTATCAGCATCATCGGTGGGGCGGATGGCCCGACGGCCATTTTTACGGCAAGCAAATTAGCCCCGCAACTTTTGGCGCCAATAGCGATTGCCGCCTATTCATATATGGCCTTAATCCCCTTAATTCAGCCACCCATCATGCGATTATTAACCACAAAAAAAGAACGTTCGGTTAAAATGGACCAATTGCGCAAAGTCAGCAAAGCCGAAAAAATCATTTTCCCCATCGTTGTTTTGGTTGTGTGCGTATTCATGTTACCTGCCGTTGCACCGCTTATTGGTATGCTCATGCTCGGTAACCTCTTTAGGGAAAGCGGCGTTGTGGAGCGTTTGAGTGATACCGCTCAAAATGCCCTGATTAATATTGTAACCATCCTTTTGGGTCTTAGCGTGGGCGCAACTGCATCAGGTGACAGCTTTTTGCAACCGAAAACTCTTTTGATTATTGGTTTGGG
>CAZMSM010000047.1:13490-17897 GCA_964568955.1 uncultured Eubacteriales bacterium
CCACTTGCCGAAAGAATGCGGCCCAAGACAATTGAAGACATCGTCGGCCAGCGTCATTTGTTGGGCGACGGCAAACCGCTACGCAATATCATTCTTTCCGGCAAACTGCCGAACATGATTTTTTACGGGCCTTCCGGCGTCGGTAAAACCACCCTCGCCGGTATTATCGCCAAGCAAACCAACCGTTACCTTGCCACACTCAACGGCACCACAGCAAGCACAGCAGACATAAAGGCGGTTGTCGCACAAATTGATACCCTTATGGCGCCCAACGGCATTTTGTTATACCTGGACGAAATCCAGTATTTAAATAAAAAACAACAACAGACCCTGTTAGAATTTATTGAAAACGGTTCGATCACCCTGATTGCCTCCACGACCGAAAACCCATATTTTTATATTTACGGCGCCTTGCTCAGCCGCGCGACCGTGTTTGAATTCAAGTCCGTCGCCCCGGAGGATATTATCCCCGCGGCGCAGCGGGCTTTTGATTTTTTGAGCACGGAAACCGAAAACGATTTTAACATCGAAGACGGTGTGGTAGCATATATTTGCCAAGCCGTCGGCGGTGATGTCCGCAAGGCGTTAAATGCTGTTGAATTAAGCGTGCTTTCCGCCGCACCGGTAGAAGGCAAACGCAACATCACGTTGGAAAACGCAAAAATGCTCACCCAGCGTAGCGCCATGCGGTACGATAAATCAGGCGATGAGCATTACGACATCATCTCCGCCTTTCAAAAATCCATGCGTGGCTCCGACGCAAACGCCGCCATTCACTACCTCGCCCGCCTGCTGGAAGCAGGCGATATGCCCTCCGCCTGCCGGCGCTTAATGATTTGCGCCTGCGAAGATGTAGGGCTCGCTTATCCACAAATTATCCCCATCGTCAAGGCCGCTGTAGACGCGGCACTCATGGTCGGCCTGCCGGAGGCCGGAATACCTTTGGCGGACGCCGTCGTTCTGGTATGCAATTCGCCAAAATCCAATTCCGCTTATAACGCTGTCAGCGCCGCCATGGCCGACATCCAAAGAGGTAAAAGCGGCCCGGTTCCGCGCACCCTGCAGAACAAGCATTTTGACGGGGAGGACAACGCGAACAAGGGACAGTTTTATGATTACCCCCACGATTACGACAGCCATTGGGTCAAGCAACAATACTTACCCGACGCTATCAAAAACGCAAAATATTATGAATACGGGGAAAACAGGAACGAGCAGGCGGCAAAGGAGTATTGGGAAAAGATCAAAAAATAGTAGGGCCGCCATAAATGACGGCCGCTCAAGATACCTTATAATTGTAAATGTGATATTGAGTAAGATTTTGACGTTAATCGTCAAAACCTTGCTCAATTTAACTTTTATTCTTCGGAGATTTATTCAACAAATTTTCCGTTTAAATCCGGCTCCACAATCGGTTCGGCAACGCTCGCGGCGCCTTTTGCAAGCCGAAGTATCAAGCCATCCGCTTCAATCCCCTTGAAATCAAGACCGAACAGCGCCAAATCATACAGCCCCTTTTCCGCAGTGATTGCCATCTTGACATTCTGCCCGTCAAAGGTGAAGAGAAGCTTCTTCATCTGCGCATGCTGTAGCGGGCGTATCCAGACTTCCAAGCTACCGTCCGCGTGCCAAACGCAGCTTGACGCAAAATCGTAAGTCTTCCCGGCAACTGTCCCCTTACTGACGATATTTTTGCCGTGATAGCCGACATCAATCGTGTTTTCGCCATATTTTTCCGTCCAGAAAAACTTTAAACAGTCCTTTTCGAAAGTCAATCGGACGTTGTTAAGCCCGTTGGACCGCCTTGTGCTGATGGCATTGTCCACCGTACCCAAAACTGTCGCTAATCCGGGCAACCTGAACTTAATGAGCTTGCCGCTTATCTCTTCAACTTTTTCTTTCACTATCACTTTATCCGGCCGTTCGTTGCTTTTGAATTTAGGCAGAGTCGGCATGCTCAAACCGGCTATTTTTTGCTGAAGTTTCGCGAGCACCCCGGGGTTTTCCGGCAAAGGTTGCTCGCTGAAGCCCTTGGGAAAGTGATGCCAAATAATTTCCAACACCTTGTCCTCAAGTGGCTCACCCGCAGTTGTTACAATACAGGCATCTTGATCCTTCATCACAATGCCAAACTGTGAAAATAATCCGTCACAGCGGTATGAGTTCGGCAGACTGTTGAGCCAGAATTGATACCCGTAGCCTTCCGCATGGTCTGCAGAAATTCCCGGTGTTTCCTCAACATGTTGTTGACCCGCTGTTTTAGCCCAGTCTTGCGGAATAACCTGCTTGCCTTTCCATTTGCCGTTATCCAAATAGCATTGGACAAACTTTGCCTGATCCTCCGTTTTAAAGTAGAGTCCCCAACCTCCGACTTCAATCCCGCTTTGGTTTACTTCCCAAAAAGGGACATCTATTCCCAACGGTTCAAAAAGCCTTGGCGTCAGGTAATCAACAACACTTTGTCCCGTAACTTTTTTTATAATGGCGGCTAGCATAAATGAGTTGCCCGTAACATACTCAAAATTTTCACCCGGCGTATCTTTAAAGGGTGCCCTTAAAAAGCTCTGCACCCAACCGACCTTTTCCGTGTTAATCAAAACACTCGATGCCTTGCCGCTTGTCATTGTTAACAGGTGTTCCACGCTCAGCATGTCTTCATATTTCTTTTTTATTATGAGGGCATATTCAGGAAAAAGACCATACACATTGGTGCTCAAACTAACCTTACCCTCATCAATTGCAAACCCTATCGCGGTTCCTACAACACTTTTGCTGAACGAAAACATGGTATGCGGTGTTTGCGGATTAAAGGGGCTCCACCATGCTTGTGCTGCCACTTTGCCATGGCGCAAGAGCATTAAACTGTGCAACTCCATCTTTTCTTCTTCGCACTCATTTAAAAAATCAATAATAGTCTGTGAGTCAATACCGACAGACTCCGGGCTTACAGCAATTTCAAGGTTGTTTTTTGAAGGGTTTTTATCCATTGAGGCAGCATTCCTTCCTGATTTACCCGTGTGTATTCAAATAACTTTTTTGGAATATTCATCATAAAACAGTCCACCGAACTGACCTTTATATTTCGCATTCCACGGTTTGGTTTTACCGCAAAAATGTATAATCGACGTGTTGTCAGCGACCCATTGGTGATCGATTTTATTTGTTTTGTTGTATGGATTTAGGTTGTGCAGCTTAAAATAGCGCTCATCCAAATTATACAGCAAGGCGCTTATTACAAGTGTCTGCTCACAGTAGAGCCCATTTAAGATATCCTGGTCAAACAGGCGTATTCTGATTTTATTGTTTCGATAGTATTCGAGTACCTGTTCGACTTGCTGCTCTTCCCGCAGCCGTTTTAAATCAATAAGCATCACACCCGAGTTGATGTATACTGATTTTGGAGGCATCTTCAACCTTACCCTGCTGACGACTTGCATAATTTCGAACAAATGCGTAGCGGCGGCAAAATACTTGCCTTGTAGGTCGATATTATAAAGCTGCTCAATGCTGTTGATGATAACAATATCAGGATCCAAGTAAAGTACCCTATCCACATCCGGCGGGAGAATATGAGCGGCAAATATCCTGTAGCAAGCCTCTTGAGGCCATCTTTTCGAATAGGGCAAACCGGGGAATTTTTCCTGCGGCACATGCACATTTTCGATGCGGCACCTATCCGTACAAACCGATGCCTGAATTTTTTTAAAAGCACTTTCCTCAAGGGAAGTATGCGCAACAAATATTCTAAACTGCGCCGTAGGGTTACTCTCGCAAAGCGAATGCAACATCACGCAAAGTGGGCCAAGATAACCGCTGTTTAGTGTCACAAGGATATTCATTACTATCAGCTCCTTCAGATAAATAGTGGAAATTTGCACGGCAATGCTACGCAAATTCATCACGGGAGATCTCTTCTATCGTCATTTTTTATCGTTGTGCAAGCGGACGAAAATAGGATACAAATGGCCCTATAGCGCACAAAATAATTTTACCACAGTAAAGCTATAATATTGTTAAATATCCATCAACATTATATCAAAATTAATGCCCTTGGCAAGAGCCAAGGGCAAATTAAAGTTTATATATTGGCTGTCGGTCAGTGTGGTTAGCACATACCCTAAAAACCGAACAAAGAAGCAAGCAGATGTGAAGTTTAGAAACTGTATAGAACCAAGTATATGGTCAAGCCCTCGACCTATTAGTACTGCCAAGCTAAACACATCGCTGTGCTCACACATGCAGCCTATCAACCTCATAGTCTATAAGGGGTCTTACTAGCTTACGCTATGGGATATCTTATCTTGGAGGTGGCTTCACGCTTAGATGCTTTCAGCGTTTATCCATTCCGCACGTAGCTGCCCAGCTGTGCCATTGGCATGACAACTGGTGCACCAGAGGTGCGTCCAT
>CAZMSM010000048.1:0-8769 GCA_964568955.1 uncultured Eubacteriales bacterium
TGTTGCGGCGCTTGAGGCGGGCAAGCACGTGATGTGCGAAAAGCCCATGGCGAAAACGTACGCCGAAGCAAAAAAGATGTACGATGCCTCCGTGCGTACCGGTAAAAAGCTCACGATCGGGTACCAGCAACGCTGGCGAGGGGACTCCCTTTATCTAAAAGAAGCATGCGAAAATGGTGAACTCGGCGATATTTATTATGCAAGGTCAGTAGCCTTGCGCAGAAGGGCTGTGCCGACTTGGGGCGTTTTTCTCAATGAATACGAACAAGGCGGCGGCCCGTTAATCGATATCGGAACGCATGCCCTCGATTTGACACTTTGGATGATGAACAATTACAAGCCCAAAATGGTCGTCGGTTCTACTTTTAAAAAAATGGGCAAGCAGACGCAAACAGCAAACGCATGGGGCGACTGGGATCCGGAAGAATTCACGGTTGAGGATTCCGCTTTTGGCTATATTGTGATGGAAAACGGCGCAACCATTGTGCTGGAATCCAGTTGGGCACTTAATATAGCAGACCCGGATGAGGCTGTGATGATGATTTGCGGTGATAAAGCCGGTGCCGATATGTTCGATGGGCTTCGAATTAACTATGTAAAAAACAACCGCCAGGTGATTGAAAAACCGGATTTTAAGTCCGGCGGAGTCGCCTTTTATGAAGGCTCGTCCACCGAACCGGCTGACCTTGAGTCCAGGGCTTGGATTGATGCCGTTAAAAATGACAAAGAGGTCAGTACAAAACCGGAACAGGCACTGGTCGTCACACAAATTTTGGAAGCAATTTACAAATCTGCCAAAACCGGTAAGCCCGTTTACATCAGCGATTAGCTCAAGCCGACACATTGCATGAGTGGCGATGGCGACTTTCTTAGTGAGATGAACAACCGCTAACAGCATTCATAATCAATCGCATTAAAAGGCACGATTATAAGGAGGAGACACAGTGAAAAAAGCAATACAACTCTACAGCATCAGGGACCATATAAAAACCGGTGACGACATGCTGAATATGCTTGGTGAAGTTAAAAAAATAGGTTTCGACGGTGTGGAATTTGCCGGGTACTTCGGTCTTTCGGCCCCGGTACTAAAGAAAAGGCTTGACGAACTCGGGCTTAAAGTGGTTGGTACACACATGGGCTTGAATAATTATCTGCCCGAAAAAATTGAAGAGACAATCAAATTCCATAAAATCCTCGGTTGCAAAGACATCGGTTTGGGCGGAGCCCCGACAAGACCCGGCAGTATTTTGAAACACACCTGCTCGGTGCTCAGCAAAGCAAACGAAATTGCCGAAAAAGAAGGGATGCGCGTTTACTTCCATAACCATGTTGAAGAGTTCAAGCCTTTGATGCGCGGCACTGTGCCCATGGACGAAATCAAAAAGGCCTGCTATTTGGAACTGGATACTTATTGGAGCGCTTGCGCAGGGATTGATAACTACAAGTATATAACGGAGAATGCCGACAAAATTATTCATATTCACCTTAAAGACGGGATAGACCACACGCCCAAAGCACTTGGCGAGGGTGATGCGGACCTGACTTGCGTAATAAAAGCAGCAAAAAAGATTGGGCTGAAATGGATTATTTTGGAGAACGACAATCCGACCCCAACAGGCTTGGAAGATGCTGCGCGCAGCATGGAGTATATGAATAAGAACATCTAACATCTAATTCGGAAAGGATGGAGAACCTAATGAAACTTGGTGTATTTACATGTCTTTTAGGCGACCTGCCACTTGAGGAGGCGCTGGAATGCTTTGCGGCGCTGGATATTGAAATGATTGAAATCGGCTGCGGAGGCTACCCCGGCAACTCACATGCGGACCCTGAAGTACTGCTCAATGATGAAAAGAAACGATCGGAATTTAAAGACCTTATCGCAAAATATAACCTTGAAATCAGCGCGTTGAGCTGCCACGGTAACCCGGTTCACCCGAATAAAGCCGTCGCCGCAGAATTTGACAAGGCGATACGGGACACGATTTTGCTGGCGGAAAAGTTGGGGATAAGCAGAATTAACACCTTCTCCGGCTGTCCGGGTGACTGTGAAGGAGCAAAATACCCTAATTGGGTAACCTGCCCTTGGCCCAACGATTACCTTGAAATACTGGACTGGCAATGGAACGAGGTTTTGATACCTTACTGGAAGGATTTAGTCAAATTCGCCAAGGCACACGGTGTTGACAAAATTGGGCTGGAAATGCATCCGGGTTTCAGCGTTTACAATACGGAAAGTCTGTTGAAGCTTCGTGCTGCAGTCGGTGATGAAATTGGGGCCAACTTTGACCCGAGCCACTTGATTTGGCAAGGGATGGATCCTGTTGCCAGCATACGCAAGCTTGGCCCTGCAATATTCCATTTTCATGCCAAGGATGCCAAGGTTGACCAATATAACACTGCTGTCAATGGCGTGTTGGACACCAAGCCCTACACCGACGAGATTAACCGGTCCTGGATTTTCCGGACAATCGGCTACGGCAACGATGCTTCCTATTGGAAAGATATTATCTCAACCCTGCGCTTAGTGGGGTATGACTATGCCATAAGCATTGAGCACGAAGACAGCTTAATGAGCCAAAAAGAAGGGTTGACCAAGGCCGTTTCCTTGTTAAAGGATGTGCTGATAACGGAAAGTGTTGGAGAAGCTTGGTGGGTGTAACGGGCAAAAAGAAAACAAAGCCATTCATTGGCTAAGGATTAGACGTTTAAGTGATCGTAACAAGTTTGAAAGGTACGGGCGAATTAATGAGCAAGGATGAAATTATTGGTGGTGCGGTTATCGGGTATGGCGGCATGGGCTATTGGCACGGGGAAAAGATGATGGATATTGAAGGCGCGGAGCTTTTTGGTATTTATGATATCAAGTCCGAGCGGTGTGAACTTGCCCGGAGTAAGGGCATACATGCATACACCTCACGAGAAGAGCTTTTGGCTGATGAAAGGATAACATTGGTTGCCATTGCGACGCCAAATGATTTTCATAAAGAGATCGCCATGGCCGCTATGGCTGCGGGCAAACATGTTATCTGTGAAAAACCCGTGGCTTTGGATAGTAATGAGCTGGAAGAAATGATTGCCGCCTCAAAAAAATACGGCAGGCTGTTTACTGTCCATCAAAACAGGCGCTGGGACGAAGATTACTTGACCGTGAAAAAGATAATGGATGAAAACATACTTGGTATGGTTTATAACATTGAATCTCGAGTCCAAGGGGACAGAGGTGTCCCCGGTGACTGGCGTAAACGAAAAACACAAGGCGGCGGCATGGTGTTGGACTGGGGCGTTCATCTTCTTGACCAGATGCTGATGCTTAAAGCCGAGCAAAAGCTCGTTTCGGTTTATGCCCAGCTGACCTACATTACCACGGATGAAGTGGATGATGGGTTCCGATCGATGCTGACATTTGATGATGGCACAACCGCCTATGTGGAGGTCACAACAAATAATTTTGCTAAGCTGCCGCGCTGGTATGTTCTGGGGGAAAACGGCACGGCGCTGATTGAAAATTGGGACCTCAAAGGTGAAATGGTTAAGGTGGCTGACTGGGAAAGTTGCGACGCGGTACCTGTCAAGGCGGGAGCGGGCTTAACAAAAACCATGGCTCCGAGAACCGACGACAGCATCAAACAATGTTGTTTGCCAAAGATTACACTTGACAAACGCGGGTATTACAAAAACATTGTTGGGACTATTAACGGCAAAGCTGAAATCTCTGTCACGCACGAGCAAATGCGGCGTTCCACCAAACTGATGGAGGCCGTCTTTGAATCTGCCGAGAAGAACTGCGTGGTCAAGTTTGAGAGCTGACTTTTTGATATAAAAATACCGCCCTTTCAAAATCCAAACGGATGATGAGAGGGCGGCTTTATTTTTGACTTAAGTGGGGGCGTATGTGAAGGTGAAGCAGTGTGATTTTATTTTTAAATTTAACACATAGAATCTAAAACTGTTTCCTGACATCTCTTGGTCGCCCACGCGGATTTTTTCTACATACCCTACGCTATCTTTATTCATAGTTTGTAGCCAGTCGGCAGGGTTAGCTTGGAGTGTGATTTTTCCTGTAGGTTTTTTAGGCAGATTGTTATATATATCGACAAGCGTTCGGAACTCCTCGACAGTGAAGCTTTTCGTTGATTGCGAAACGGCCTCGGGACTTTTTATTCCACCTTGCAGATAAGGGACGTAACCACCCCATACGGATGCTGAAGATACGGTTTGCCCTGCTGTACTGGCGAAGTAAAAGGCATTTATGGGGTCATTGTTATAGGAAAGGTATTTGCCTGCAACTTCATTTACCGCTTTCAAAACATTGGAGTTTGGGTCCATGTTGAAGCGGGTGGAATAGGCGTGTTCTCCGCTTTTTACATCAAACTTTCGTCTTTTAGCAAAGGAATAAGCTGCAACGGTTTGCGCTTTCAAGGCTTCGATAGGCGCACCCGTGCCGATCTCTTGGGCAACGGTTCGGGCAAGATATTCGATCAGTTCGATTGAATTCCCCCCATAGGTAACGCTTGCCGGTTTGCTCGAGTCGTCTAAAAGCGTAACGTTTGGCGTGTAATAATGCAGTAGTATTCTATCATATGTCCAGCCCTGATTTGCATATGCTTTAGCGCCCTCCTGGCTCATCCCCACGCCGTGCCCATAGCCTTTCACATTAAAGATGAAGGTGCCGGCATATTGATCGGGGCTTGCAGATGTAGATGTTGTCGCTACTATTGGTTGGCTTGTGACGGCTGTTGTTGGCTTAGTAGTGGTCGTTGCTGATTGTGGTTTAGTTGTCCGAACGTCGGGTTTTTTTGTACTTTGAGTTGTCGTTTTAATTTTTGTTGTATTTTGAGCAGTATCCGACGCTGACGCGTCCGTTGCTGTTGTCAAATTCTCTTCGGCGGCGTAGGAGGATGCTTGCGCTAAAAGTGAAATTAGGTATTCGGGGTCATATACACCGTTTACCATTGATTCGGTTTCGGAAGAAGGTTCGTCGGAATCCGAGGCAAACGCCGATTCTGCCGTTTGTGTTTGGTTTATCTCAGAACCCTTGCCTACGTACTCTCTTACCGCATTAACAAGTTGCCCGCCGAACAAGACGATTAAGATACAGATGATTGCGACGATTAAGCCGGAAATAAAGAGCTTGATAGCAAGTCGGCTTCGGTTTCGTCTTTCATCCTCGGGCATTTCTACAGTGTCTTGGTTAACCGGAAAGCTATTAAAACCGCCCGCGTCCACATAGTCAGCGGCCATGGTAAGCAGGGTTTCAACCGCCGCGGCGACGAGCTGAGGGGCGTTTTCCTCGGGCTCGGCATACACCTTTGCAACGCGCGCGCGCAACTTATCGGCAACCGTAACCAGGACAAACATCCTGCCATCTTCCTTTTCGGAAGTAAAGACGTTGGAGATGGCCATCCCTGCGGAGCAACCGCTCTTTTCCTGTACTTGACGCGCAAGGTCTGCTACAAACTCTTTTTGTGTCAAGCCTTTCTTTTCTTCTTGGCAATCAACGAACTTGAAGCAATCTTCCCACGAATCCGCTGCTGACAAGCTTCTTTTTATAAAGGCGGCGGTTTTATTGTTCGCTACGGCAAAACAGACGCCTTCCGAAATAAGTTTTGGTAAAACACTCGTGACCGCATTTTTTTGCTCCGCCGCGTCAGTGGTAATTTCGTCGGGCGAGGTTGCGTTTTTTAAATATGCGGTAAAACCGCTTTCAAGTATACCATCCAGTCTGCCCAAGTCCAGCGGTATGACAATGAGGTGTTGCTTGCCTGATTTGACAGCAAAACCCGATAACAGACCGTCCTCGGATAGAAAGACAGTTGAATTTTTTGGCACCGTGGCATGCGAAAGACGGGTTTCTGCACTTTCCTCCGAAGCGTGTTGTGCAATTGCCGTTAAAATCACATCGGAAGCTTCTGTTTCGAGATTCAAAGCTTGGAACAAAAGTTTTTTAAAATAGAGGTAGCGTGATGCAGTTGCACTTACCACAACGATTTTGGAATGTGAAAATGAAGCGGATAAGCCTTTTAACATATCCTTTGCGCCGGTAAAGCTTTCAAAGGCTCCGGCTTTTGAGTAGAATTCCCCAACAAGGCCGGCAATTCGGTTATGTGCATGGCTGATAAAAACAGTTTCGTCTTCCACGAATGAAATCAAACTTATTTTTTGGCTCATCTTTTCACTTCCTTTTTTACGGTTCAAAAAACCGGATTAGTTCGGGAACCAATTTTCAGCATTTTTATAAGGATTGGTTTGTCCCTTTGCAGTATACCAGGCTTGCGGATAGCGGGGACTCTTTCTTGAGACAACTTTTGACAAGTCGACATCTTCGCTCTCGCCTTCGCGAACCATTCGTGCCACAACAGCCAACCGCGCGTCTTTAAAATCATAAACGCAGGTGGAAACCGTTAAAATCTTGTCTCCGGGTAGGATATCAACGCCTGTTGTATATAGTTTACGTTGGTCAACTTGACGGATATAGGCACTGAAGGCATCGTCACTACTTAAATTGCGAAAAATATAGTTAAAAAGATAGCCGTTATCGCCACTCTCTGCCCCGTTTGAAATAAAAACAGCGTAAACCTTCCATTTGGTGTCCTTATATAGGGTTGAGAATGAAATCAAGGGTGCACTCTTAAAACCATCAATCTTTTTATAGCTTTCAAGCGGTCCGAGCATCATGTTGTCGGACTGCATGTTATGACCGTAAATAACCGTGTTGCGGTCCAATTTGGCAATGTCGTTGTTGGTGTCGATAAAACAGCAACCGTATTTGGATTTTTCCCCGTAAAAAGATTTTTTTAGGTATTCATCATTGTCTTTTCCCCGCACCACGGGCAGGTCAATTCCGGTGCCGGGGATGGAGAGCCAGCCTGAAAAATCTTTATTGGTGACAAAGAGCTCGGCGAATTTAAGTTGCATCCCGGTTGGAAAATCTATGTCCGGGTATTTATCTTTTGCGGTGGCCCAGCCGGCAAAAAGATTGCTGTTTGTTTTAAGCTGGATGGTCTTTTGGGCCTCACGGTCATTTAGGTAGGGTGAGACAACATAAATGTTAAGTAAAATTCCACCGCAAACAAGCATCGTAAGCAGGGCAATATTTAGCACCGTTTTTCGCAAAATTTCACCGAAATTGTCGCCCTTGTGGGGGAAGACCCTTTTGGCGAAGCGCTTGAAGGGCGTTTCTTTAACAGGGATCTCGCTCTCTGCGTGTTCAAATAAATCCGCAAGACCTTGTGTTGGTTTATCGGTCTCGAAGAGGGAGTCAACTGTAGTGGTCGGTTGTACTTTTTCGCTTTGAACAAAAGGTTGCTCAGGGGCGGGTTGTGTGTCTTTGCTTTCCGCTGAAAAATGCTCTTCCGACTCTTCATAAACAATGCGCATGCCGGCAAGAAAATCGCGGTCGGTATCCTTCTTTTGATGGGGATTTTTTGGATTGTTTTGTTCCGGTGTGCCGCAGGAGCCTTTGGTGCAAGGCGAAGGGCTTGTCGTTTGTCCGGATGTTTTTTTTGCCGGTTTGTCGCCTTCCTCATAGATGATGCGTATGGCGGACGTCCGGCTTTCAAGGTTTTCGAGTGAAAATTTTTCAGGCTCTTGCCCAAACACTTCCTGCGTTTTTACTTGATCGGTCACTTCGGTTGCTGGTGTGCCCGGTTTTGTGGCACTGCTTTTTTGCTCCGGCGCCGAGGGTGAGGCAATTTCGGCATTTTTAGCACCGGTGTCATGATCATCGAAAGTGGCATATTTTTTTCGAAGCTCTTCGAATTCGGCAGAGTCGATAAGGGTATCACTGTCCGAATTGTCTCCTTTTTTTTGTGGTTTATCCGGCAAGGCTTTTGCCTCCTTGATCTTTATTTGGTTGAAACATTACTGTTTCCAATTTTCGCTTTTGGAGTAGGGATTTTTTTGACCAAAATGATTGTACCAGACTTGAGGGCGGCGAAAACCTGGATTGTCAATCACTTTCGAGGGGTCTATCTCGCTATTTTCGCCTTCGTGCATGAGCTTTGCGACAACGATGAGTCTGGAATCCACTGCGTTACCCGCAAAATTGTTGTCATAAACGCAGGTGGAAAGGGTAAGAATCTTATCATCGTCCGTTATGCCAATGTCCGAAAAGAAACGGGAACGCTGCATAATTTGGTCCAGGTAGCCTGCAAATTTTGCTTCATGTATTTCCGTATGGATATAGTAGAAAAAGTAACCGTTATCATCCTTGCTTTGAACCGAAGTCATATAAACAGCAAAGACTTTCCAATTATAATCTTTGTATAGTGTGCCGAACTCGATTATGGGATTGTGAACATAAAAATCTTTGTCCATGTATTTGTAAAGGTCATAAAAAACTTGTAGTTTGCCTTGTGTTGCATGGCCGTATACAATCGTGTTCTGATTTAGCGAATCCAACTTGTTGCGATAGTCAATAAAAGCGTTGCCGAATTCGGTGTACCGATTATAAAAATTATAACGCAGATAGTGTTTGTTGGTTTTGTCTTGCATGACCAGTGTATCAATGGAGGTATTGGGGATTCGTATCCGGCCTACGACATGGGGGTTTATGGAATATGCGGTCTTGTACTTTTCAAGCATCCCTTGCGGGAACGTCGTCGTTTGACCAGCTGGCTGCAACACCTTCATACTGTCGGGTAATAAAGGTTTCACAATTGCGGCAACGCCTGAGCCTTGCTGTGTTGTTGCCTTGTTTTGCTCGGCGGCGGCTTTAGCCTTCAAATAACTGTCGCTGATATGATAAGAACAAAGAATAACCACAAG
>CAZMSM010000048.1:8869-17157 GCA_964568955.1 uncultured Eubacteriales bacterium
TCGATTTCCACTTGGTACTGTTTGCTCAACGCCTCAAAGTTAAGGCTGTCAATGATCAAATCGACTTCTTCACCGGATATTTTTTTATCTTTATTATTTTCTTTATCTTTATCTTTATCTTCCGGCAACTCGGACTCCTCCTCGAAAAAAATGTTTATGTTAGAAATTCACAGCGTAGAGCCGTATCATATTCAGCGCTCGTGAGGCGGTATAGTATCGATTATACTCTCTTTCGAAAGGCTTACCCGTTTGTATCTTTTCAACTCGGACAGTATCTTTGTCCGCAAGGGCAATAAAGCTTAAGCCCGCAGGGCTTTTGCTGCCATCACCATTTGGGCCGGCGATACCGGTGATGCCTACCCCTATGTCGGCATCGCCAATGATCCTTGCGCCTTTGGCCATTTCAATAGCGGTTTGTTCACTGACGGCACCGTGTTCTTTTAAGGTGTCGGGCGAAACGTTCAACAACTTGATTTTTATCCTATTTGAATACGTGATGATGCCGCACTCAAAGACCTTCGACGCGCCTGCGACTTCCGTCAAGCGTTTGGCTGTGTAGCCGGCTGTGCACGATTCTGCAAGGGCGACCTTTAGTTTTTTTTCCGTTAGTAACTCAACAACCCTTTGCTGCAGGCTATCCACATCCACGCCATATACATAGGGGCTCAGGCGGACAAGAAGATTTTCAATAACCGGCGCACACAACGTTTCAGCTTTTGCTCTTGTTTGGGCACAGGCTGTTACCCGTAACAAGGCTTCACCATCCTTGGCATAAGGTGCTACGGTCGGATTTTTATTGCCAAGTAAATCTTCCGCAAGTTCCGCCATTGCACTTTCCCCAATACCGAAGGTTCTTATGGTGTGTGACAAAATGATTTCGTCTGTGTATTTTAAAAGGAAAGGCTTTATCGACTCCAAAAACATGGGGTTTAGCTCACGCGGGGGACCCGGCAGTAAGATAACGCATTTGGTACCGTTTTCGCACGCAATACCGGGGGCAGTGCCGTTTTCGTTGTAGAAAATTGTACCGCCCAAAGGAACGAGGGCCTGCTTTTTATTGCTTTGGGGCATCTTGATGTTGCGGGAGGAAAAGAAGTTTTCGAGACGGGCGAGAATTTCCTCATCAACGACTAATTTAACCCCCATCACTTGGCAGCAGACCTCTTTGGTAATATCGTCCGCTGTGGGACCGAGACCGCCCGAGGTGATAACAATATCGCTACGCGATAAGGCATCTTTTAAAGCTTGTGCAAGGCGGTCGGGGTTGTCCCCAACGGTAGTTTGCCGGAGTACGGAAATGCCGAGTGACGCCAGCTCAAGCGAGAGAAAGCGTGCATTTGTATTCAAAATTTCACCGAGCAGAAGCTCGGTGCCTACCGAAATGATTTCACAAACAGGCATTGAATCTCCTCCGGACATGGGTTGTGTTATATCTAACGTATATTCGTCATTTTGACTCCGCTGACAGCTGCGGTTATAAGCGCATTAACATCCAAAGCATCCTCCGCTTTTTTAACATACTTTAGTTGGGGGCGAGTCCTTGGGTGCTTTGGGGTGAAAATCGTACAGCAATCCTCATAAGGCTGTATGGAAATATCGAAGGTGTCAATTTTACGCGAAAGGAGGACAACATCTTCTTTGTCCATACCAATAAGGGGGCGAAAAACCGGCAGGTCTACGGCGGCGTTTGTAACCGCCAAAGCATACATAGTTTGGCTTGCAACCTGCCCGACACATTCGCCGGTTATCAGTGCCCCGCAATTTTCGCGAACGGCAACAATTTCGGCGATTTTCATCATCATGCGCCGCATTATAATTGTAAACAATTCCTCGGGGCAGGCATCCTTGATTTTTTCTTGGATTTCCGTAAACGGTACGACAAACAAGGTGATTCTGCCACTGTAAGCAGCGACTTTTTTAAGCAGGTTGTGAACCTTGGTTTCCGACTTTGGGCTTGTGTAAGGCGGGGAGGCGAAATGAACCGCAATAAGCTCAAGCCCTCGCTTGGCCATCATCCAACCCGCAACAGGACTGTCAATTCCACCGGAAATTAGCAGTGCAGCTTTACCCGAGGAGCCCACGGGCATACCACTCGCGCCCTTGATTTGGTTACCGTGAATAAAAGCATATGTGTCCCGTATTTCAACCGTTACGGTAAGTTCGGGCTTGCGAACATCCACTTGCAGATGTGGGTAACTGTCTTGCAAGACGGTACCGAGCTGCATACAGATTTGAGGGGAATCGAAAGGGAACTTTTTATCCGAGCGTTTGGCGTTTACTTTAAACGTTTTTGCGCTGAGTAGCTGGTCGGCCAAGTAGTCGCCGGTCACCGAAAGAATTGTGCCCATGTCTTTTTCAATCGCTGCGGCCCTTGAAAGCCCGGCAAAGCCAAAAACTTTGGTTAAGCGGTCCACGGCGACATCCAAATCGACACCTTCATCCAAGGGTTCTGCCATGATGGTGGACTGCGAGCGAACGAAACGGAATTGCCCAAGGTCCTCTAACCGTCTGCGGGCGTTGCTGACCAAAATATCTTCAAAGGTGCGTCGGTTGAGCCCTTTAAGGGCGATTTCTCCATTTTTTAGCAATATAACTTCTTTCATTGTAGAACTCGAGTCTCCCAATCAAATCTATTTATTTTCTTAAAAACCTTTTTTGCCCTTCGGCAAGGCCTTCAAGGAGCATGTCAATGTGCTCCTTGGTCGTAAACCTTGAAAAACTTATGCGCAAAGGGCTGAGGAGCCTGTCCTCGTCAAGTCCCATTTTAGTGAGAACCCTGCTTTTTTGCCCCTTGCCACAGGCAGACCCGCTTGCGACATAAACACCGCGTTCGGACAAAAAGTTCAGCATGTGATCGGATAGGACGCCCAAAACGGAGATGTTTATCAGGAAAGGGATGGCATCCGGCGGCGAGTTAACGGTAATATTATCCAGGTGCTTGAGCCCGTTCAAAAGATAATCTTTTAACAGTTGTGCGTTTTCAAAACCGGTGGCAAGGTTCGGGAAGGCTTTTACCGCTGCCCCAAAACCGGCAATTGCGGGCATCGGCTGGGTTCCCGGGCACAGTTTGCCTTCTTGCGTACCGCCAAACAGCATCGGCACCGGGCGAACACCCGTTTTGACATAGATGGCGCCGGCACCTTTTGGGCCGTGGACCTTATGGGCGCTTACCGTCATCAAGTCAACCCCCATAGCGGAAGGATTGAGTGGCATTTTGCTAAAGGCTTGTACGGCGTCGCAGTGTACAAGGGCGGGTGAGCGGGCGGCCGTTACCGCCTTTTTGGCGGCTTCAACGGGCTGAATGGTGCCAACCTCGTTATTGACGGCCATGATGCTTACTAATACAGTTTCGGCCGTTACAGCATCATAAAGCTCATCTTCGTTTATTTTACCGTTGCTGTCAACGCCCAAGCGAACAACCTCAAAGCCTTCGGCTTCAAGCTGCTTAAGGGATTCGTCTACACTTGTATGCTCCACATCCGTGGTGACGATGCGATTGCCCCGCCTTTTCATCGCGCGCGCGGCCCCGAAAAGTAAGATGTTGTTACCTTGCGTGCCGCCGGAGGTGAAAAATACTTCTTCCCCCCGGCAGGAGAGCTTTTTTGCGACTTCGCTGCGTGCTTGTTCGAGCATCATTTCCGACTGCTGCCCTTTGGCATGCATGGACGACGGGTTGCCCCAGCAAGTGTTCAAAGCCTTTATCATGGCAGTAACAGCTTCCTCGCAAAGGGGGGTGGTTGCGCTGTTGTCCAAATATGCTTCCAATGTTTCATCTCCCGCGACAATTATCGCTATTACATATTTCATTACATTATACACTGTTTTTAGGATGGATTGCAAATAAAAATTAGAGTTGATCGCAGCGGGGATTGCCCGTAAGTGAGGGTCGGGGCAGTTAGACTTGTGGTCTTGGGGGCGCAGTGAGGATAACGGGACATGACAAAAGCGAGTTTGCGCCTGAAGATTGCACCGGCCATAACACTTGACAGACGAGCGATAATCATTATATGATGTCCATGATTCTAAATCAACGTATGAATTACTGGTTTCTGGCATGCAATGCAATGTATTGCATTGCCGTGTGTTCTTACTAAGATATTTGGAGAAGATGATGCGCAGAATGAAAGCAAAGCTGTTGTATGACAAAATAAAATATGAGCTGCCGATTTTTTTGTTGTTGCTTATCCAAGCAATCCCTCAAAATCTGGATTTCAGCCAGGACCCATATGCCAGTTTGCTCGCTGTTGATTACGGGATTCTCGGCTTTGCGCCGAGAGTTTTCCCCGGCTCTGTCATGGCGCTGTTTTTTGATTACAGGGGCAGCAGAGAGATTAACATCTTTTATACTGTAATTTTTATCTTGACCTTTCTGTTGGTTTCTTGGATGGCGGGCCGGCTTATACGTTCGGCAGATGACGACATAAAAAAAGTAACAATATTTTTCGTGGCATTATTTTTGGCAGGGCCTTATTCGAATGCAGTGTTTTTTCCACAAATATATGCGCCGGACAGGCTACTGGTGCTGTTCACTTTGTTGGGGCTTTCAATTATGAATATACGGTTGGTTAAATGGTTGTTGCCGTTTATCCTCTTTGCCGCTTTAGCTACGCACAATATCTTCACATTCACTTTTATGCCTGCTATCGCAATTTTATTACTATACGAATTATACACAACCGGATATTCTAAAAGCAACAAATGGTTTTGTGTAATTAACTATCTGACCATGTTTACATTTACAGCGTATTTCTATCTATTTCCCGGTCTTCAAAGAATGACCCTTGCTGAATTAATTGCATATGCCGGCACCAAAACAGATATCCCAATACGTGAGGATATGTATTTGGGGTATTTTTTTGCGGATCCTCATCGTCTGTTCGCGGGGATCCAATCATACATGTCTGCAAATGATGTTATACATTCCGAATATCGCGCTATTCTATTTCTTCTCCCGCTTATTGTTCTCTTCTTTTTCATATGGAAAAACTCTTTTTCGGCAAGTAAAAATAAGTTTGAAAAATTTATTTTTATACTATGTATCCTTGTGCCCTTGGCAAGAATACCACTATTACCAATTAATTCGGAGGTTTACAGAGGGCGAGTTGCGGTAATCTTTGTCCAATTCTCACTGCTTTTTTATTTTTTATACCGAAAAAACCCGGCAGTAATCCAAAGCCTAAAAAAGTTAGGCGGATTTTTTCAGCGAAACAGGCTACTCGTGTTTCTTCTGGTGGGTTATCTCGCAATGGCGTTTGCTGCCCTGCAATTTTCAGAGTCTTGGCGTGCATTGTTCGAGACATTGATAGAGCCGATTCAATAATATCTGTTTTTGACAAAAATAAGTGATAACTGAAAATGACCTTACAAGCAAAAATAAAACGCTGAAAACTTTCAAATTGGAGAAAAATAGTGATGAAAAAAATTTTTATAAAAAGGAAACCGATGGTATACCAATACCGGTACGAGCTGATTATTTTTATTTTTTTGATGATTAAGCTTTTCAAACGCTATTGGTCGTTAAACAGTCTTCTTGGACTCTCCTTAAAGTTTTTGCCTGTTGCGCTTCTACTGGTTGTCTTGTCAATGATGGCGGGGAAAATTATCAGGGATTCCGATGAAAAAGTCAGGGAAACAGTTCTTGTTTTAACTGCGTTTTTTCTCGTCAGTTATGCTTCAAACTCTGTTTTGTTGTTGGACATTTGGCATAGCGGGGCCGAGGCGTTCAAGAACACCTTCATTGTATTAAGCTCCGTGCTTGCCTTTGTTTTAATAGACAGGCCTAAAGTTAAATGGATCATTCCTATCCTGTGCTTTACCGGCATTGCAGTTCAGCCTTTTTATACGATCACTTTTTTGCCGATGGTTATTATTTTGTTTGCTTACAAAATAAATTTTGGTGAGAACCGTAAAGAGAACAAAGATCTGTTTGCATCCACTTCGATTGCTTCCGGGCTTTCATTCCTGCTGTTCGGTTTAAAAATCATACCCGGCGTGTCTTATATCCGGGAAGAATGGGTCGGCAACCTGAAACCGGCGGCTTTCAGTGTTGCGATAATTTTACCGTTCTTGGTGCTAACAATAGCAATTTTGGTTATTGCTCGGAGGAAAAGCAGCGACCGCGTGTTCAGGCGCATTATGATGCTGATTATGCTTGAACCATGCTTTTTGCTTTTAACGTTTTGCACCGTAAAAACCAATATGAACCTTGTTATGTCAGCCGTCTTTGTGCAGCTTTGTTTAATTTTGTATTTTACTCAAATCAAAAATTCGGCTGTTGTAGGCTCCTGTGAAAGAATAAATGGTTTCATCGACAAAAATCTTTTTGTAGTGTTGTTAACAACGATTTATCTGGCTTCATTTTCGAGTTTTTATAAAATAGCTTATTCCGGTCTGATGCAGGGAAAGGATTTTTATAGTCTTTGGTCATAAGAACTGTTGACTCTTGATTGGTGCGTCAGGGGGGCGCTGCAGCAAAATTAATAATAATGCTCATTTTAGACGTTTTTTTAGTGAAAAAAGATTTGATTCAGTGAAAAAGACCTGCTAAATTTGCATAAAAAGCATTGACAATCCAAAACGCTTGTGATATATTATAGTTGATTTTTAGTCAGTTATTGTATTAAAATTTATGAGCAGACGATAGTATTGAAAAGCTTGGGAGGGTTTTTGATGAAAAACACGAAACGCGGATTAAGTTTTTTACTGGTCTTGGCGCTACTTATCACAAGTGTCGGGGTAGGGCTTGGCACGGGGAGTTTCAAATCCGAGGTTCCGGCAGCGGAGAGCGTAGGCAAAACGGCGGTTTCGACCGCAGTGACTTTCTATGTGCCGGAGCTGATTTACCTAACGCCTTCTTCCGGCACGGCAAATACCTTTAAATACTATGTGGATAGCAACACGAGTGGCACTCTTGACACGACTAAGTCTAAAACTTCCGGCGTGGTCTATTTTAACTGCGCGAATGCCACGGCCGTTTCCATTTCCTGCTCAGGGGCATCCGTCACATTAGGCTCAAGTTCGTCTTCAAGTGCCACCCTCAGCACCACCGTAACAGCGGGGACGCTGTCAACCGCCCTATCGCAGAAATCCGTTTCCACACTTACATGGACTGCAACCTATACTGTAGGCGGTGAGTCAAAGACTGCAAAAGCCTACACAGTGTGCTATGCGCCACCGGTTGACCCTGTGGCCGTCGCTATCAGAACATATAACAAGGATGGGACTCAAGGTGGGGATAAAGCCGATTTTCAGGGCTTTGCCTATATTGCCGGGATTCACAGTTTTGGTAATGGTGGCAACCGCAATGCCAACACTTCCGGCTCCTATATCATGGCGCCTATGTTAGGGACTGTTACTTCGACCACCGGGAATGTAAGTTGCGAGAGTTGGTTTGCTTCCGCCACCAACGGCAACACTTATTATACAAGTCACGAATTCGATGATAATCGCTATACCTCTATACAGAACAGCCCGACAGGTACTTTGACTGTGGACACAAGCAGGTACAGCAACATCAACCAAATCCCGAATTTAACCTGCGGTTATGCGATTACTCATACGAATAATATGGACGGTGGCAAATATGTTATGTACGGGTCCAACTTCAGTGCAACAAACTCAGGCTGGCATTATGGGAACCAAACCAGTACGGATAATAATTTTCAAAATACCGTCATCCGCGATACTGAGTATCCGGTAATCTTTTATGGTTCAACAAGCAGCGGAAACCTGACCAACGGCACCCAGTATAGCGGGAATGTTTGGAGTCAGAGCATATCCTCTTATAATATCGTGCGGATGAAGGCAGCGGGTTGGGGCAATAACAATGACGAATATAATGCTATTGCTATGCTGGTTAATGTCAACCTCAACAAAGTGGACAAAGGCGCCTTGCGTACAGCAGTCAGAACGCATACCAATTACGCCTTGCAAGCGGCGGACTATTCGGGTGATTCAACAGATTTTACAGCATACCAAACCGCACTTAAGAGCGCGGCGGAAAGTTTGGGCAACCCGACTTCGGCCCCTATTGCCACCACAGCGCTTACAAATGCGTACAATGCTCTTACAAAGGACACTTATACGGCGACCATTAATCATAAATTTAACAGTGATAAGGAAACTATTGTCGAAAAGCAAAACTTCGACTCCGGCGACACGGTTAACTTCGCACCGAACAGCTATACGGGCTATACGCTTTCTTCTGCCGGTGGATACACAACGAACACTTCGGCGCAAACGGTATATAACCGCAGAGCCGCAATCACCCAAAACTATAACTATACCGC
>CAZMSM010000049.1:0-16430 GCA_964568955.1 uncultured Eubacteriales bacterium
AGAAGGGTCGTATGACCATGCAGAGGCGGGTAGCTCTTTACCGGTGGTCCGGTTGTGCACCTGCCACCAATCAAGCGAATTCTCGTTGATCTCAAACTGGACTTTGCTGTATCCATCCAACAGTGGGATGGAGAGCGACTCCTGCACCGCGTCCCCCTTGCTGATGTACAAAAGGGAGTACACCGGGCCCTCAAACACCGCAAGACCCACAACACCGGAGGAATTCCGATCCATTTACAGTAATTTGGGCTTTGACTTGGCTTGCAACACCTACACCCCGCCCGCCGGAAAAAAAGCAGGCATGCTTTCTTATTCCGTGCAACTCGACGGCGGCTACCGGCTGCTGGTTCTAGACGGCTGTAAGTACAGTGCCGACAGCACTTCAAAAGGTATAGATGAGAACGAAACCGGTGGCAATTATTCGCCGGAACTGTGGGCTTGGGCAAAGGCGGAAATGGCAGATGCCACAAGCCGGGGTGAGACGGTCATTGGCATGACCCACCATAACATCATCAAACAATTTGAAATTCAGCCCTCGATGTTCCAAGCTTTCGTCATTGACGATTGGCTGGAAACGGCAGAAACACTCGCAGACGCAGGGATGAGATATGTGTTCACCGGGCATATGCACATGAACAATATTGCAAGCCAAGTTTCCGACAAGGGCAATATTATCTATGACTGCCAAACGCCCTCACTGACCGGTTTCCCAAACAACTTCAGAGAAGTCTTGCTCGACAATACCGATCCTATCGTCAAGGCAACCTTCCTTTCCCCGGATGTGGATTGTGAACAAGCAATAATCGCCGAAGGCATCACTTACGAACAGCCTTATAAATACAGTTTTTCCTTCGGCCAAACTTTCGGCAATGATGGCCTTGCAAGTTTTGGTATCGGCATGGCAGAAGGTTTCCTTAATGGCTTGCTTGAGGATATTCGGGAACAGGGCGGCCTATATGCAATGCTCACAAGTGACTCCCTTGATTTAGAGGCTATTATTGACGAGGCGATTAAAGGCGGTCTCGCTATCGGTTCCTATGACATTTTTACGGTTCGCAACATCATGAGCTTTATTAAAGATTTAACAAAACAGATTGATAGCGTCTATATAGACCACCCCGAAAGGCTCCTGGAGGTTGCTCACCAGGCTGCCGATAAGCTCGTTGCCTTGGAAGTATCCGACTACCCTTGCACCCGTTTTATCGATACCCTTGGTTTTGGTGACCCAAACAAGCCCGGAACGCTTGAGGACGCCGCCTATAGCGTGATTGCCACGATGTATCCGGGCAATGAGGATATAAACGACGACCTGTTTTTACAGGACGCAATAGATTTTTTCCGTAACCGCGATGGTGCAGAAAAAACCTATCAATTGATTAAAGATGTTCTTGTAAACGACATCATTGAAGACAATGTTTTAGGTGTTCTGGACCTCAATCCGGGCACTCTGTTCCCGGATGAGAGCCTTACCGCCGTAATAGGCGATATTCTTGATGCGATATTGACCCTCCTATTTCCCAACAACAGAAGCTATTTAAATATTGTCAATTCCGTTCTCAGGGTTCTGCCCGCCGACTACAACAGTTTGGAAGCCATTGTTGACACCGTCGCGCAGGAATACCTCACACAAAGCCAATTTGACTCGCTGGGCACGACAGTAGCGGATATCGTCGAATGCATGGTTGTAGATGAGGACCCGGGCTTTAAGATGGACTATGATATTACCTTGGCCTGCCCCACGCCCGCTCCTGTGGTTGCCACGGCGGAGAATTACCGTCTGCCCTCTCAAGTAGCCGTCACCTTCGGTAATAAAGCAGACAGCTCTTGCAACATCAACTGGTTCACAAAATACAGTGTAACCGGTACAGATATTGAGCTTATCCCTTACAGCTCCACCCCCGTCTTTACAGGTAGGCCTACAAGCGGCGGCGGCATTTCGGGCTCAACTCAAAAGGTTGTAAGAAGTTACCCCGGCGTGGACCTTGGCATAACGGGCTTTTTGGATTATAATTTTTCGCTTGTCCGTCATGTAATAGAGCTTACTGATCTTTCCCCGGGGCAAAAGTATAGCTACCGTGTGGGGGATGCCGCAAAAGGTTGGTGGAGCCAGCCCGGCGTTATTGAACCCGCCGATAATACAGATGCCTTCACCTTTTTCCATATGACCGACCCACAATCACAAAATAAACTTCAGTACGAAGCTTGGTCCAATGTCGTTCATCAAGCGTTTAAACTCTATCCGCGCAGTAACTTCATCATGAGCAGCGGTGACTTGGTCGATAATCAAAAAAATGTCAAACAGTGGCAATGGCTCTTGGACACTGCTGCCGATAACTTGATGAGCACGGTGCTTATGCCCACAGCCGGCAATCACGAAGACAAGGGCTATACGCTGGATGAAAACTTCCTGTTGCCCACGGCACCGGAGCAGGACAGAGACAGCGGCGTCTACTATTCCTTCGACTACAACAACGTTCATTTTATGGTGCTCAACACTAATGATTTGAACGACAAAAACGAACTGAGCAAACAGCAGTTGGAATGGCTCAAAAAGGATGCCGCGGCAAGCGATGCACAGTGGAAAATCGTGTCGCTTCACAAAGCAATTTATTCAAACGGTTCACATTTTGATGACAAAGATGTTGTAGCAATGCGAAAACAGCTTGCAACACTGATGCCGGCACTCGACATTGATCTCGTGCTGCAAGGGCATGACCATGTTTATTTGCGAACAGATGCCATGAACGCCAACAAAGTTGTCAAAAGCGAGACAAAAACCGTCAATTACCAAGGGCTTGATTACAAGGCAAAACTTGAACCGTTAGGCTCTGTTTATGTTGTCAGTGGCTGTGCCGGCGTTAAACACTACCTGGCAAAAAGCAGTTCCTCCACCGACCGCCTTTTCCCTAGGGCCGAAAAAATTGTTCCTATCGAAAACCCTGTTTTTTCCGCCATTCAAATTGACGGTGCCAACCTTTATTTTGACGCCTACACCGTCAGCGGTGAAAAAACAACAAGAATCGACAACTTTGCAATTAAAAAGGAAGTCGCCGCAACCGGCACGCAGCCCGGTGCGAACGACAGCGACCTTGTCGACACCAACGTTGACCCCAACGCCACAAACGACGCTAAAGGCGACGCTACAGACGACGCCTCTGGCGATAGCGCACAGAATACAACCCTTTCCGAAAAAGCGGGCGAAATTCCGTCAACCGGTAGCACCGATATGCTTTTGTTCGCACTGCTGCCCTTGGCACTTTCGATATTCGCTGTCATGGACTTAAAGAAAAAGAAAGCCACCAAATCCGTTTAACTTGCCTTACTGTTTTACGATTGAGCTATGCATAACTTTGCATAATATGAAAGGGGTGGAGATCCGGTGAAAAAGAACTGCGCAATTATTCTTGCGGCGGGTGAAGGAACCCGCATGAAAACCTCCAAACCAAAGGTGCTTGCCGAAGTCCTTTTTAAACCCATGCTCGACTGGGTTATAGACAGGACAAAGCAAAGCGGTGTTGAGGACATCTGTGTCATTACCGGTCACATGAGCGAAAGCATCATCACGCATTTGAGTGAAGATATTGAGACGGCTTTGCAAAGCGAGCGCCTTGGCACCGGTCATGCGGTCATGCAAGCAAGGGATTTTATTACCCGCCACGGTGACGCCGATGTTCTCGTGCTTGCGGGTGACGCACCGCTTGTGGATGCCGAAACCATCACCACCGCACACAAACTGCATCGGCGAACCTTAAACGCGGCAACGGTCATATCCGCAAAAGTGGACAACCCTTTCGGCTATGGCAGAATTTTACGCGACACAAACGGAGCACTTTTGCGCATTGTGGAAGAACGGGACGCAAGCAATGCACAAAAAACGATTACGGAAGTTAATTCCGGCGCTTATTGGTTCAAGGCACAGGCATTGTTAACCGCTTTGGACCAACTGCAAACCATGCACAACTTGTCGCCCGACAGCAAAAGCAAAGAGTATTACCTCACGGATACCCTTGAAATTTTGATTCAACTGAACCTTGGGGTTACGGCCTTCGGTGCGCGCACGAACCACGTTGTGCTCGGCGCAAATGACCGGGTTCAGCTCGCACAGCTCAACGAAATTGCTC
Source organism: uncultured Eubacteriales bacterium (assembly GCA_964568955.1). GTDB lineage: Bacteria > Bacillota > Clostridia > Oscillospirales > Acutalibacteraceae > UBA1447. Next base: position 4,122 of record CAZMSM010000049.1, read on the forward strand.
GCCGCGAGGAACTCAACAGGCACATGCTAAACGGCGTTTCCATCCCTTGCGCAGATGGCATCCTTATCGGCCCTGATGTGGAAATCGGCGCAGATACAAGCATTTTGCCCGGTACCATTTTGCGCGGTAAAGTCGTTATCGGCGCCGCTTGTACCATTGGCCCCAATACCCTTATTGAAAACAGCTTAATTGGCAACAACGTGCACCTGAATGCAACACAGTGCTATGAGTCCTCGGTTGCCGACGGCACCCAAATCGGCCCCTTTGTGCGCATTCGCCCGGGCAGTACCATCGGTGAATATGTGCATATCGGTAACTTTGTTGAAATTAAGAACTCCTCTGTCGGGCGGGAAACAAAAATTTCTCATCTTTCCTATATCGGCGACTCGGACGTCGGCAGTGATGTCAATGTTGGTAGCGGCTGTGCAACCGTGAACTACACCGGCAAAGAAAAATATCGCACTGTTATCAAGGATGGTGCATTTATCGGCTGTAACACAAACCTGGTCGCTCCTTTAACGGTCGGCAAGAATGCCTACACAGCGGCCGGATCAACCGTCACGGAGGATGTGCCCGACAGTTCCCTTGCTATTGCCAGAGCGAGGCAAATCAACAAAAAAGGCTGGGTAGATGCAAAAAAGCCTTTTAAGCGACAGCACAAGGCACAGGAATAAACGGTACCCTTCTTTCAAATTCAGAAAGGTAGGAATTAAAATGAAACGTAAAAACTCCTTGATCATCGGGGCTGCCGCAATCGCTATCGTTGCTATTGCCGTGTTCGCTTTAATCTTTGGTTACATAGCAAATAAACCCACAGCACAGGCGGGCCCTGTTTTTGCCGGCAGTACCTTGTATGATTCTTACTACGATCCCGGTGCAACCACGTCAAAAAGCCTTTCGGACATGTACGGCTTATCCTTCGCACAGGCGGAATCCTTGCTCAACAATAAACCCGAATGGAAGGCATACAGTTTTCAGATTGAAGTAAAGAATAAATCAAAAGAGCCCATGTCTGTTATCGCCTTTGAGGTTAAGAAAAACGGCAAAGACGACATCTGGTTGCAAACAGCCCCGGATGAAAAAATCGAAATATTAGCCGGCAACACAAACACAATTTCGGTTACGGCCCTTGTCATGCAAAGCTTGAGCCAGGAGGTTCCCGACGAAACCGCCATGCAGAGAATCAAAAAGTTCGATATAAAAATAGTGTATTCAAGAATCCCCTCCACGACCCCGGACGGCAGGGAGAGTATTGAAACAAGCAAAACGATTCGTGTAAAGTAGGCTGCTGTTAAGTGGCTGAGGAGTGATTTTTTATTATCAATTTTCGCAGACGGTTTTCTGCGCCCACAGGTGCGCCCGAATATTTGCTCGTGGGCCTTGGTAACCCCGGTAAAAAATATGAGTTTACCCGCCACAATATTGGATACCTGTGCCTGGACGCTTTGGCGCAAAATCTTCATGTCAAAGTAAACCGCATAAAATTCAAGTCGCTCACAGGCGAAGCAACCATTGCCGGTCACCGCTGTCTTTTAGTGAAACCGCAGACTTTCATGAACGACAGCGGAATTGCCGTGCGGGAAGCCGCCGATTTTTATAAAATCCCCGCCCAAAACATCCTCGTTATTTTCGACGATGTTTCCTTACCTTGCGGGAGCCTGCGCATCAGAAGGAGCGGAACCGACGGCGGCCACAACGGCTTAAAAAGCATTATCTATCACCTGCACACCAACGCCTTCCCAAGGGTAAAAATTGGTATAGGCGCTAAACCCCACCCGGAAATGGAACTTGCCGACTGGGTACTTTCTGCTTTTAAAAAAGAGGACCTCGCCGGAATGCGCAGCACGCTTGAAAAAGCGCACGAGGCGTTAGAACTTATGGTTGGCGGGGATATTGAAGAAGCAATGGCGAAGTTTAATTAGTGGCCCGTGGCCGCTCATTGCTGATAAGAGGTATAAAAGAACCTATGCCAATATTGAATATCGTGCTCGTTGAGCCGCAAATACCGCAAAATACAGGCAATATAGCCAGAACCTGCGCCGCAACGGGCGCGCGGCTTCATTTGGTGGAGCCAATGGGCTTTAAAGTAGATGATGCCAAACTGAAAAGAGCAGGGCTTGACTATTGGCACCTGCTCGACATCACTTATTACAAAAGCCTCGAAGATTTTTTCGCACAAAATGACGGGGCGTGTTATTACTTTTCAACAAAAGCAATAAATGTTTATTCGGATGTAAATTATTCCGACAATGCCTACCTTTTTTTCGGGAAAGAAACGGCGGGGCTCCCCGAGGAGTTGCTGTTCCATAACCCCGACAAATGTGTTCGCATCCCGATGATTGATGATGCGCGCAGTCTTAACCTTTCAAACTCCGCCGCAATAGGCGTTTATGAAGTGTTGCGACAATGGGGCTACCCGAAGCTTTTGTGCAAAGGCAGCTTGACGAAATTTAACTGGGCCCAACAGCCCGAAAAATAAACGCTCAGACCGGAAAGGTCGTGTTATGGCAATGGGTAAAATACTTGTTCTTACCGAAAAACCTTCTGTCGCACGGGAAATTGCCCGTGTGCTTGGCTGCCGCCAAAATGGTGAAGGGTGTATCATCGGCAGTCAATATATTATCACCTGGGCACTCGGGCATTTGGTCACCCTGGCCGACCCCGAGGAGTATGACGGCAAATATAAAAGCTGGAGCTTAGACGATTTGCCCATGCTGCCCAAGAAAATGAAGCTGGTTGTAATCAAACAGACAAGCAAACAGTTTAAAGCGGTTTCCTCCCTCATGCGCCGGCCGGATGTTGACAGCCTGGTTATCGCAACCGATGCCGGGCGTGAAGGCGAACTTGTGGCGCGATGGATTATGATGAAAGCCGGCTGGCGCAAACCCGCAAAACGGCTTTGGATATCCTCACAGACCGACAAGGCTATCAAAGAAGGCTTCGCCACACTCAAACCCGCCGCCAATTATGACAATCTCTACCGCTCCGCCCAAGCAAGGGCCGAAGCGGACTGGCTCGTGGGGCTCAACGTCACGCGCGCACTCACCTGCAAGCACAACGCCCAACTGTCCGCCGGTAGGGTACAAACGCCCACCCTCGCCCTTATCGTCGCACGTGAGGAAGAAATCAGGAAGTTTATCCCCAAGGATTACTATACGGTTCACGCTCAATTTGACGGTTTTGAAGCCGTGTATAAAGACGGCAAGAACCAGTCCCGCTTTTTTGAACAAGCACCCGCTCAAGCTGTTGCAAACGCCATAAACGGCAAACGCGGTAGGCTCACGGAGGTTAAGAAAGAATACCGCCACCAAGCACCACCGGCCGCCTACGATTTAACGGAACTGCAAAGGGATGCCAACAAAAAGTATGCCTACTCCGCAAAGCAAACCCTTAATTTGATGCAAAGCCTTTATGAAAGGCATAAACTGCTTACCTACCCCCGCACCGATTCCCGCTATATATCCGACGATGTGGTGGCTACCTTGCCCGAGCGTTTAAAAAGCATCGCTGTCGGACCGTATTTGGAAGCGGCGACCGGGCTTTTACGCCAAAGGCCGCTGAGTTCCAAATACCTTGTCAATAATGCAAAAGTCAGTGACCACCACGCTATTATTCCGACAGAACAATTTCTTGACCTGAACAGACTGACACCGGAGGAGCGGAACATCTATGACCTCGTCGTGCGTCGATTTTTAGCCGTGCTCAGCCCCGCTTTCGAGTATCAAGAAGTCAAGGTTAAAGCAACCGTTGAAAAACACTCTTTTTACGCAAAAGGCAGGATTGTAAAATCTGCCGGCTGGAAGGCACTTTACGGCACTGTTGCGAGTGATGATGAAGAGGGCGACTCGGACACGCGCGCACAACAATTGCCGCCGCTGTCGCAAGGCACCGCTTTGCAGGTGTTGAGCTGCCGAGTGGCCGCCGGCAAAACCAAGCCGCCGGCACGCTATACGGAGGCAACCTTGCTCACCGCTATGGAAAACCCCGCCCAACAAATTGAGGACGCAAGCTTAAAAGGTGTTATCGAAACCACAAGCGGCCTTGGCACCTCTGCCACGCGCGCGGATATTATAGAAAAGCTGTTTAATTCCTTTAGTTTAGAACGCCACGGTAAGGAGATCCATCCGACCTCAAAAGCAAAACAGTTGGTGTCAATCGTCCCACCGGACCTTAAATCAGCGGAACTTACCGCCAAATGGGAACAAGAGCTGCAACTTATCGCCACGGGCAAGGCAAGGGATGACTTGTTTGTGGCGGGCATGCGTGACTATGCCGCGCGGCTGGTAAAAATGGTTATAGCAAATACACAAGCCTACAACCACGATAACATAACACGCGACAAATGCCCCGAATGCGGCAAATTCATGTTGGACGTCACCGGTAAAAGAGGACGCATGCTTGTTTGCCAGGACAGAGACTGCGGCTACCGCAAAAGCGTTTCCATCCAAACCAACGCACGCTGCCCCAATTGCCATAAAAAGTTAGAGATGCGCGGTGAAGGCGACAAAAAGACGTTTTTCTGTGTTTGCGGCTACCGCGAAAAGCTTTCATCCTTTGAAGACAAAAAAGACAGTGCCGGCAAGCGCGATGTGCAAAAATACCTGCAAGAACAGTCCCAACAAAAAAGCACCGGCAATACCGCCCTTGCGGACCAACTTGCGAAATGGAAGCAAGAAAACAGCAATTAACTCTGGAGTGTGACACCCTTGTTTAAAAAGACCCTCGCTCTATTTTGCGCGGTACTTATTATTCTCTCCTCCTTCGCCGCGTGTTCGGGGAAGGACGGCAGCAATGCCGATTTGGTCTATCCGATAGAAAACGAGCCGAGAAGCTTAGACCCGCAAATCACCGCGGATACGGCCGGCAACATTATTATCACAAACTGCTTTGAGGGGCTCGTCAGAATAGACGAAAACGGCGAAATAGTGCCGGGTGTCGCCAAAGACTGGACTGTTTCCACCGATGGTCTGGAGTACACCTTTCACCTTACAGACGATAGCCGATGGCATTTGATGACGAAGTTTTCCACCGTTCTTGGCAAAGGATACGAAAAAACCTTTGACATTCGCGTGACCGCGCGGGATTTTGTGTTTGGCTTGCGCAGGGCTGTCATGCCGCTGACGGCATCGCCCTATGCCTCCTCACTGTTCATGATAAAAAATGCCAAGCAAGTCAACGACGGTAGCCTAAAGCCCGATATGCTCGGTGTGACGGCACTTGATGAATATACACTAAAAATCACGTTAGCCAATCAAACAGCAGATTTTCTAAATCTGCTCGCATCGCCCGTCAGCATGCCTTGTAACGAAACTTTTTTTAACGCAGTAAAAGGCAAATATGGTTTGGGCAGCAATTACCTGCTTTGTAACGGTCCTTTTTACTTAGCCGACTGGGAGCAAGGAACGTCGCTGAGAATGAAAAAGTTTAAAAGCGACGTGTATACGTCCGATGCGCTTCCAAATTCCGTAACGCTTAGAATAAACCGAGATACCGACAAGTATGCGCAAAACGTATCTTTGGATGTTTATTCCGCGGCGCAAGTCAGCGCATCAACAGTCGCGTCGCTTGATGCCGCCGGAGGTATTACACTCAAAGAATACCCCAATATCACCCGCGCAATCTGCTTTAATTTTTCCGAAAAATCGCTAAGCAACGCTTCGATAAGGCTTGCTTTATGCAAGGCGCTTGACAAAAAAGCCGTTGGCATTGCCTTTGAGGGCGAAACATCGACCGACAGATTGATCCCCGCTTGCTGTACCATCGGGCAAACCCCCTACGCCGAGCTTGAAAAAACTCTAACCTCAATAAGCTTTGACTTAGGGGAGGCTAAAAAATTGTGGAGCAAGGGGCTTGAGGAACTCGCACTCAAGCAGGTAGCACTCAAGTTGCTTTGCCCGCCCGAGTCGGAGACGGCGATGCGTGGTTTAATACAAACGTGGCAAAAAACACTGGGGGTTACTTTAAGTATTGCCGTTGAGGTTGTCGAACGTGACGAACTGCAAAAACGCCTGTCTAACGGGTCTTATCAAATAGCCTTTGCCCCCATCAAAGCAAACAAAAGTGCCGCCATTGATTTTTTACAGAACTTTGAAAGCGGCAACCCAAACAACACGCTAAATTACAAGTCTGCTCATTTTGATAATTTGCTCATACAAGCCCGCACGGCTACCGACGCGCAACAAGCTGCAAAGTTTTGCTCCCTTGCTCAAAACGACCTGCTGCAAAGCGGTGTGGTCTATCCCCTGTTTTCACAATCAAGCTACCTTGCAATGGGCAAAGGCGTCACCGGTATATACACCTTGCCCGCAGGCGAATGCACCACTTTTATAAACGCCAAAAAAACCTACTAAAAATACACACGTGCAAACCGGTCATTTGCGAAGAAGGGAACCCTTTCCATGACATCTGTCCGCAACAAACGAAGACTTTTTTGGTGTTTTTCCGCCTGGCTCGGGGTCCTGGTTTGGATGGCTATCATCTTTGCCTTATCGGCACAACACAGCAACGAGTCCGCCGCATTCAGCGGACAATTTTTAGCGATGCTGAACAAGGTTTTCAGCAGCGGATTATCCGACTTCCTTGTGCGCAAAGCGGCCCATACCGCCGAATATTTTTTATTGGCTGTTTTAATTTTTAACGCCGTCTTGCTCTCCCGACAAAAGCCGGGACCGTTTTTGACTTTTTCCATTGCTTTGCTTGTCGCCGTCAGCGACGAAATACATCAGCATTTCGTCCCGGGGCGAGCTTGCCAAATACGTGATATTTTGATCGACAGCGCGGGCGCGATTACCGGCATCCTTTTTTGCATGGCGGTGGTGGCTGTTTATAAACAGCTGAAAAAGCGAAAGAACCTTAAAGTCACAGTTTAACCTTTTGAAAGGGTGAACAAAACGATGCAGAGAAAAAACGCAAACAAAGTTATTGCCATCGGCTGTGCAATCGGTATTTTGGCGGCATCCGCCGGTATGCTTGTGGGAGCGGCGGCAAGCGGTAAAGCCTACCGTCAGCTGGACAAAAGCGATTTCCTTAAAACCGACGGCCAGCGCATACAAAACGCACGCGGAGAAACGGTGGTTTTACGCGGGGTCAACCTCGGCGGCTGGCTGTTGCAAGAAAGCTGGATGTGCCCGAACAACGGTGAGGACAAGGTTTGGGGCTATTACGACACCCTTCAAACACTCATTGAACGCTTTGGCGACGACAAGGCGAGTGAGTTACTCAACACTTACCTTGACAACTGGATTACCGTATCCGACCTTGATTATTTAAAAACGCTTGGTGTCAACTGTGTGCGAGTACCCTTTTGGTACCGCAACTTTCAAAGTGATGACAAGGGCACTTGGGTAAGGAACGAAAAGGGTGAAATCGATTTTTCACGCCTTGATTGGATTGTTTCGGAATGCGGCAAACGGGGCATCTACGTTATCCTCGATATGCACGGGGCACCGGGCTTCCAGAGCAATGACCATCCTTGCGGCAAGGTGGACGCAAGCCAACTGTTCGATTTAACGCTCGAAGGCTTAAAATACCGCCGCCAAACGACGGAGCTGTGGACAGAAATCGCAACTCATTTTAAAGGCAACCCCGCTGTTGCAGCCTTTGACCTCTTGAACGAACCCATGAGCGGTTTTACACAGCAAGACAAAAAAGACTGCAAGCTTTGGCGTTTTTACAATAAACTCTACAAGGCGGTAAGGGCGGGGGACCCCTGCCGGATGATAACGGTTGAAGCGGTGTGGGAAATGGAAAATCTCCCCAACCCAAAGCTCTTCTGCTGGGAAAACATCGTTTATCAACTGCATATTTATAACTGGACAAGGCCGGAAATTGACAAAAAAATGACCGACATAAAAGCCAAAACAGCATGGAAGGTACCGGTATTGGTCGGCGAGTTCCAAGCCGGCGGCATGTGGGATTACACCATGAGCGCTTTTAACGAGAACGAGCTTAGCTGGTGCACCTGGACCTACAAAGGCGTTAAAAGCCAAAAAAGCGACTGGTTCCTTTTTGCCGCCGAAATTGAAGTGGCTGACTTGCAAGGAGACACCTTTGAACAAATAAAAGCGAAGTGGGGCAAACCCTGCAAAACCAAAAGCGGTTTTGTTGAAAACACGGCACTTGCGGCTGTTTTAAAGAAGTATTTGACCGGGTATGTCGGCATGGATGAAGAAACAAATCCACCGACACCGGAGTCTTATTGCGAAGTTTTAGACGCTATACCCGCAACCGGTTCGACCCAAAACGATAAGCCGATAAAGTTTGTGTTTGGCACAGCAACGCTCGTTGGGATGGGGACGCTGGGAGTTTAACAAAGAAAAAGAAGAAAAATGCTTAAAAATTAGGTGCGCCACACATGGGCGCACCTAAAATAATATAAAATCCTTATTTTTGACAATCCCTGCAAACCCCGTAAAGCTCCAATTGATGCCCTTGAACATCAAAACCAATTTCATCCCGAAGCTTATTTTCGTATTCTTCCAGTGGGCAACCGGGTACAGCAACGATTTTTTTACACTGGGTGCAGACCACATAATGCTTATGTTCAAACCGATTCAGTTCAAACACTGCCTTGTTTTCCCCCGCCATACTCGATTTGATAATCAGGTGTTTTTCAACCAGCGTGTTCAACACTCTGTAAACGCTCGATAAATTGATGGAAATCGCTTGACTGACGAGTGCAAAATATATCTGCTCAGCCGTAACAGGCTGGGCATTTTTTTCGATAATATTTAAGATTGAGTTGCGGTGCTTTGTGTTTTTAAGCCCTTCGCGCCTTAACAACTCTTTGTATAAGGATTGTTCCTTCATCGTTCTTGCACTTCCGTTTCTCGGGGCACACCCATCCCTTATTGCCCCTTAATTAAATCTGTTCTTAAACGCCAGCGATATAAAGAAGAATACGCCGGAAATTAATACGATTGTCGCGCCGGTCGCGGTGTTGAAGTAGTAAGAAGCTATGAGTCCGCTGAGCCCGGAAACAAGGGCGATAGCGATGGCCGTGAAGGTGTAGCGGCGCACATTGCCGGTTATGTTCCGTGCGGAGGCGGCGGGTAGCACCAGCAAGGAGTTGATAATCAGCAAGCCGACCCACTGGATGGAAATCGTAACAACAACAGCAACAATGGATGTGAATATCATCTCAACCGGCAAGGTTTTAACCCCCCTGCTCGCGGCCAAGGAACGGTTGACGCTCACCAGCAACAACTTGTTGAAAATAAAAAACCAACTAACAATAACCGCTACAAAAACAACAATCAAAACAAGAATTTGCTGCGGCGTGATGCTCAATAAATCACCGATAAGGTACGAGGAATATTTGTTAAAACCGCCCCCCAGCGACATCAACACCAAACCAAGGGCTACACCGAGCGATGAAAACACGCCGATAATTGTATCAGCCGATTCGTGGCTTTTTTCCTTGATAACGGTAATCGTCAGCGCAAACACGACGGAAAAAATGATCGCCGCATAAATCGGGTTCATCAAACCAAAAATCGTTCCGATAGCAATACCGGTAAAGGAACCGTGCCCGAGTGCATCCGAGAAAAAGGCCATTTTATTGCTGACAACCATCGTTCCTATTAACCCGAACAGGGGTGTTATCAGTAAAATGGCAAGCAATGCGTTCTTCATAAAAATATGCCCTGCCCATTGAAAAGGCAGTAGGGTGTCAATAAACGTGTACCAAAAATCCAACATCGTTTACTGCACCTCGCTTTCGCTTTGCGTTTTCGCTCTGTTGTTATGCCAGGAAAGACCAAAGATTTTTGCTGTCTGCTCATCGTTAAAAACTTCTTCCGGCGTTCCGTTGAGCACAACGGTGCCGTTGATTAAAATAACACGGTCGGCATATTGTTCGACCAAAGCCAAGTCATGTGACACAAGGATGATGGATAAATCATACTTTTTTCGCAGTTCGGAAACGGTGTCGTAAAACATCTCAAGCCCCTTTTGGTCAATACCGGACACGGGCTCGTCCAGTAGCAGCAAATCCGGCACCGGCTCCAAGGCAAGTGCCAACAGAACCCGTTGCAGTTCCCCGCCGGAGAGCGCACCGAGTTTTCTATTGACCAGATGTTCTGCTTTTGCTATTGACAAGCTTTTGACAACATTGTTTCCCGATTTTTTTGTAGGCAGTAACCATGCGGGCATTTTACGATTGCAGGCGTTGAACAGGTCCAGCACACTCGTGGGTGTGTTGGCATCGAAGCTCAGGTGTTGGGGAACATAGCCGATTAACGGATTCCCCGTGCGCTCGCCCTTAGCGTCAAGGTATTTCAGTTGACCCGTATGCTTGATGTCCCCAAGGATGGCCTTGAGCAAAGTGCTTTTCCCGGCTCCGTTGGGGCCGATAATTGCTGTAAGCTCTCCGCAATGGATATGGATGTTGACATCCTCTAAAATTTTGGTTGAACCGATGGTTACACCGAACTGTTCAATTTTGGTGCAACAAAGCCCGGAACAGCTAAAGGGTTTATATTCGGGTTGTGTATCGTTTTCCATATATCGCACGTCTTTCATTTGTTAGTGGCAGTTTTTAGCCCAAAGCGGCCATCAAAGAGGTCAAATTATTTTCCATCATATTGATATACCCGTTATATGCCCCGGTATCCGATTCCCCTATTACGCCCGGGTCAAGTTTATAAACCTTGGCACCGGTTGCGTCTGCAATGTTTTGCGCGGGTTGTGAAGATTCTTGCGGTTCTTCGAAAAGAGCCTTTACCTTTAATTGGTTAACGACAGCAATAACCTCTTTGAGTTCGTTCACAGTTGGAGCTGTATCATCATGGTAGGCAATCACAGCGGCAACAGTCAGATTGAACTCCTGTGCCAAATAAGGGAACGCTTCATGGAGGGTAACGATGTCCCTGTTTTCCAATTCATCCAAAGAAGCGTGCATTTTAATCCGCAGTGCTTCAAGCTTTGCGACATAAGTGCCTGCATTGGCACGGTATTGGTCGGCATTAGCCCCATCAATCAAGACCAGTTGCTCCGAAATGTTGCGTGCTTGCGCTATCGCATTGGTAACGCTTAACCACACATGAGGGTTTTCTTCCCCGGATTTGCTTTTGATTAGCGCAATGCCTTCGCTCGCCTGAATAATTTTTAGGTCTTTTTGCATGGCCACCATACTCTCCAAGGACTCTTCCATGCCGGCACCGTTCATCACGAAAACATCCGCCCCCTCCAGCGTGATAAGGTCTTGCGGTGTCATCTGATAATCGTGCAGACAGCCGGTTTGGGGCTTGGTCATATTCACCACGCGAACACCCTCGATGTCTTTAGCAACATTAATTGTCGCCACATACATCGGGTAAAAGGAGGTGAGGATGGTCAGCTGGGTGGCAGCCGGGTCCGTTGAAGTTGCCTTGGCGTCGCCCTGGGTATTTGCACATCCACCAAAAATGACAACAGCGAGTAAGAGGGCCAGGATTGTGATTCGTTTTTTCATAATAAAGTTACTCCTAAATGATAATAGTTCGCATTTGCGTTTGTGCATCCATTATATCACAACGGGGCGAACATGCAACATTTTTTTTGGGAACCGACGATTTTTTTGGGGCGTTTCACTTGTAAAATAGATTGAGTGTTGATAGAATACAATGGTCAGTTTAGTTGGCAATAACGATGCGATGGAGCCTTTGGCATGTCACTTTGCCAACCTGCGGATTTGTTCAAAACCGATGATTTTTGGAGGAATACAGATGAAAAAAACGGTATGCGCTTTTATCGGATGCGGAAGCATGGCAAACGGTCATCTAAACAGCCTTATCAAGCTTTGGAACGCCGGATGCCACGATTTTGACATTGCGGCATGTTGTGACATTGTGGTGGAACGTGCGCAGGATTTTGCTAGCAGGTTCGAAACAATTTTGGGTCACAAACCACGGGTTTACAGTGACCTAGCGACGATGCTGCAAAACGAAAAAGATTTGGACTCCGTCGCAATCTTCACCCCGCACATCAATCACCACACCTCCGCGATTATGGCGATGGAGGCCGGCTTGAATGTTATTACGGAAAAACCCCTTGGCTTTACCATGCGCGCTGCCAAAATGATTATGGACAAAGCGGACGAGACAGGCAAGCTTTTGCATGTGTTTGAAAACTACCGTCTCGCACCGGCGGAAAGGTCCCTCAACTGGGCGATAAAAAGCGGCATGATTGGCAAACCCCGCATGCTGTTGTGGATGGACATTGGCGAAAGAAAATGGTATTGGGACTGGCGCGACCATCTGGATATTGCAGGCGGTGCCTGGACCTTTGACGGCGGCGTCCACCATTCCGACCTTTTTCAATACAACCTCG
>CAZMSM010000050.1:0-13551 GCA_964568955.1 uncultured Eubacteriales bacterium
TGCTTGCCAAGGCGGTTATTGAAATTGACGAGGCGGGCAAACCATACACAGTTGAAGAGTTATGGCGTTACCAGGTTGCCTATTACAAGTCCGTGGCAAACGGTGCGATTGCAACCGCTATTTTAAAAAACCGTATGCTCGACTATTCGGACGGTGCTTTGAACTTTTTCTTTGACAAGGAAATTTTTACGGCGAAGGAGCTCGGTGGGGGCTACCGGGCAATGAAGATGGACAAAGCGGAGATGATTGGCAAACTCAAGCAGGGATTAAGGCATCCGATAAGTCTCTTGAAACTCAAAGAAGCGGTTGACAAATCGAAAGAAGCTCAAAAGACCGCCATGGATATTCCGGAGGTTTATGACAAAGATGCGGTTGGAAGTTGGAGAAAAAAGCTTAATAGCTTTGTGGTGTGAATGCTGCTGAGTGCGCCTGCACATGGCGAAACTTAACCTTGATATTTAACGTTTTATCCATTACAATACAGTTGATAAAAATGTTATAAATTGTTCGCGATTTAAGAACCGAATAGATAGACCCATGAAGGGGTGCTGTGTTGTTTACCGGCACGCAGGACGAACTATTTCGGTTCGGAAGGAATGTGTTTGATCATGATGAAAAAAAGAGCGCTTCAAATCATCAGCACTGTGCTGGCAATTATATTTCTGGTTTCAATGCCGGCAGGGGTTATGGCACTTGCCACCCAAACGCCCGCCTGTAACTGCGGGTACGACCCGGTCATTTTTGTAACGGGAATCGCTTCCATTGATATTTACAAAAATCTCGGGTCGGAGCAAGAAACGGTGATGTTCCCGCCTTCGATGGAAACCATAAAAGCGGCGCTTGCGCCGGGCACATTTACGGATTTGGCCAAGTTCGCGATCACCGGTAACTGGGATTATGTCGCGGATGCGCTGATTCCTGTTGCCGACAAGGTCTTGGAAGATTTTGGCTGCAATCCGGATGGCACACCCAAAGCGGGTACCGGTATCAAGTGGTCGTACCCGCCTTACCCCATTCATACGCCGAACTACGTACCCGGGTTTTACTATGACTGGCGCGAGGACCCGATTGTGCTGGCCGTCGAGCTTCACGACTATATAGAATATGTTTGCGCCGTGACCGGGCACGAAAAGGTTAACCTAATTGCCTACAGTATGGGCTCCATATGCACCATGACCTACCTTGAGCGTTATGGCTATGACCGCCTTGCGGGCTTGGTTCTTTCCGCCCCGGCACTCAACGGCGTAAGCTGTGCGGGGGAGCCGTTTAGCGGTAACATTGAGTTTGACCCGGTCGGCCTCGTGCGATATATAGACAGCATGATAACCCATGACGAGCAGGGGAATTTGATTATGTCCCTACTTGACGTGCTTGAAAAAGTGGGTGTCATAAAGTCCCTTACGCATATCACAGACAAAATCATAAAGCAGTTGGAGGACAGGGTCTATGCCGAGGTGGGTACCCCGATGTTCGGAACTTCGCTTGGTATGTGGTCGCTTATCCCCGATGAATATTACGAGCAGGCGAAGGACCTTTTACTGCCTGATAAGCAACTGTACGCCGAGCTTATCGCAAAGGCGGATGATTACCATTATAATGTACAAATGCGAAATGAGGAAATCATAAACGGGGCAATCGCCCGTGGGATTAAATTTGGCATTGTGGTAAAGTACAATTTGCAAGGGTTCCCCGTTGGCAATCATACGGATAATTCTACAGACACGGTCATTGACGCCAAATATGCAAGCTTCGGCGCCACAATAGCGCCGCTTGGCAAAACGCTCGGCAAAGGCTATACTCAGGCGGTGGATTGCGGGCACAATCACCTTTCAGCGGACCATAAAATTGACGCGTCAACGGGCAGTTACCCCGAACAGACATGGTTTGTGAGGGATTTTGTACATATGCGAGACGCGCAGGATTATGACGATTTGATCAATCTCATCCTCTTTTCGGAAGAACAAGTGACGGTGTTCAGCGATGCCAACTACCCGCAGTTTTTGCGACTGGATGAAAAAACCAATACGATTTCCCCTCTGCAGGCCAAGGACGATACTGCGGAAAACCCCTTCTTCGCCCCGGACTCTCTGTTTGGCCTTGTGTTTCGCCTGATTGCGGCAGTGGTTGCCTTATTGCGCGTTGAGCAGGGATAAGTGCAGCCCACTGCTGTCGTTAAATTGGAGTGGTGAAATTGGCGAATTGCCCCAAGTGTAATCATAAGCTTAGGTTAATCGACTGGAAGCCGGAATGCCCGAACTGCGGCGTTAACGTTCTTTATTATGATTTTGAAGAACGTTTTTACATGGACGCCAAGGGCGCCGAAATAGATGCCGCAAAAATCAGGGTCAAATGGACTCGAGTTAAAGCGTCTTTTATCGGTAGCAAACTTTTGGTCGCAAGGCTGGTGCTTTGTGTGTTGCCCCTTGTAACACTGCTGATTTCATTGGGCAATTTTAAAATCGCCTTTCCGCTGTTTGAAAAAAACATCCCGCTGAGTGCTATCGGCCTTTTTTCCTTTTTTACGGATGGAACGTTGGACTACCTAACGGCGCTTAAAGCTTCCGACATTGTCGGCATTTACGCAAAACATACGATCAACATCTTTTTTGGCCTGTGTGTTGTCGCCGCCGCCGCTTTGTTGGTGCTCGTTTTTCAGCTGCTATGTTTTATCAGTTTTCGTAAAATGACCTTTCTTCTGGTGCTTTCAAACGGGCTTGGCATCATTGCCGCGGGTTGGTCCGTTATCGCCGTATATCGTTTTTCAACAATGACGACAAGCGCTATTTTTACCGTGAGCAACGGTTATGGCGGGGTTGTTGTCATTTTTGCGTTTGCCGTTGTTTTTATTTTGAATATATTGGCCGCTAAAAAAGGGCTGAATGTGCAGTATCGTGAGGGTGACCTGTACCGCGTCAAAATTGCAAAAAAACTCAAAAGCGGTGAGATTACGCTTGAGGAACTCCCACAGCCCGTGTATGCACCTGCGGGCAGTGCCGCCGAGCAAGTCGGTAGCGACCCGGTGGAAGGGAGCGGCTCGAATGGATAGAAAAAATCTGCTTACAAAACTGTTGATGGCACTTCTAATCTTGATGCTGTTGGGTGGCATAGCCTTAGGCGTGGTTCATGTGCTGTCCATGGAGGGGCAGGAGCCACCGGAGCCCGCCTACCGGCAAAGCTTGACCCAACGCCCCAAGGGCAAAGAAGAGATTATAGATTATTTGAATTCGTGTGTGGATTATGCCATTGCCGAACAAGCAAAATTGGATGTCGCGACAGATGTTTTAGTTGATGATGATAGTATATCCTTTGGCGAAAACGGGGAGTTGCTGAAAAAATCATTCCTCTATGCCAAAAAACCGATTTTGGACGGCGTTACAAAATACTACTTGGACACAACTGTCGATTTTGGGCAAGACTTTACCCAAGAGCTTCGTAATTTGCGCTTTGCCCCCGATGTGATTGCAGGGGCCCACAGCGAAGTGGATGAGGACAACTACCTTATTGAAATATCTTTTCCGGATGAAGCGGATCCTTTCGGGATGAACGGCCTTGTGAACGAAACTTTTCACATGGCGGATTCCGAGGAGGTTTTAAATACACTTTGGGCAAACTATAAGGGCTTTGCGGTTATCGAAAATGTAACAGTGGCAGCCACAGGGCTGCAAATCACCGCAAGGGTGAACCGTTTGACCGATAAAATCGGGGTTATTACCTACACGAAAAAACTGAACATCAAAGCCGACATCACTTTTTTAGAGGAATTGGAGGATGTCGGTTCAAGGGAAATGTCTTTTATTCTGGAGGAAAAAACGAACTTCAATTTTACATGGGCAAATTTGATGCTCACGCCTAATACGCTGAAGCTTGAAAAAGGCGATATCAAGGTCATTGGGGCCATTGTCACAGCGTCTGACGATAGAAGGGTACAGTGGTCAAGTTCAAACCCCGATGTCGCAAGTATTGACGATCAAGGGTATGTGAAAGCGCAACAGGTGAGCGCAGTGCCGGTTATCATCACCGCCGAGTTTGAATTCCTCGGCAAAAAATATACAGACATTTGCGTGGTGACAGTGACAATTCCGGTAAAAAGAGTAAACCTTTCCCCCCGCCAACTCACCTTGGCAGTCGGGGCAGAAAAAACCCTGCAGGCAAATGTAAAACCGAGCGATGCTACCCTACAAGATGTTTTGTGGCGCAGTGAAAACCCTGCGGTTGCAAGCGTTGACAGCCGGGGCAAGGTAACCGGGGTGGCTGCCGGCACGACGGAAATTGTTGTTTTATCCAAAGACGGCTATTATAAAACATCTTGTGCGGTGACGGTTACCGGGTAAAAAAGCCCGGGGCCACATTCCGAAAGATAAAAAGGGAAGGGATGAAACTTTTGGCACGCAAAAAAAAGGGATTTGTGGAAAAAGTATTCGGCGCTGAAGAGAATTCGGCCGCTAAAATCGGTGCGGAAAAGCTCTCCCAATATCAAGGCATTGCGGACAAGATGTTCAATACAAGCGTTTTGCGCACCAAGGAACTGCTTTTCCCCGCTATTGCAAGCTTTGCGGGTTCGATTATCAACGGTGTCGGCTCTTACAGGACGCTGTTTTTTGTCAATGTGTTCAAGCTCGATATGGTTTATGTTGCCTCCATTCTGGCGCTTATCAGTATTTATGATGTTATCAATGACCCTTTGATGGGCATTGTTTACGACAAAACTCGAACACGGTGGGGCAAGACAAGACCATACCTGCTGTTTACGCCGATTCCTTACTTTTTCAGCACCGCCATCCTTTACTGCGGTGCGATTTTGATTGCAAACGACAACACTTCCGACCCAAAGAAGATTATTTTTGTGTTTGTCACCCTTTTTATTCAGGAGACATTCTCTACCATTTATAATATTCCCAAAAGCAATCTGCTCACTTTAATGACCCCAAATCCGGACGACAGAATCAAGTCCAACCTTATCAATTCCTATGTGGACGGGTTCGGCAGACAAATGGTTTACGCTTTGTTTTTGCCCTTGCAGGATTTTAATCGTTGGGGCATAACGAATATCTCTTTGCCGGCTATCTTTGCTTTTATGGGTCTGTTTGCCGCGGCCATCGGCTCTGTGGGCAATATCGTCATGGCGATGAATGTGCGTGAAAGAGTGATGCTCCAGCGTAAGCCGGCCCCTGCGAGTAAAACAATTTTTTACATCCTGAAAAACAAGTATGCCCTGCGCAACTTTATCGCCGGGTTTTCCGTCAACTGGTGGACAAACGGCGGTTATTCATGGGATGTGGTGACACAGCTTGAAATAATCGGTGGCGCATTTAAAAGCATGTTTGCCTATGCGGGGTTCACTATTCTGGAGCCCGTGAGCTTGGCCTTTGTACCAAAGGTGATGAAATGGTTCGGTCATGACAAACGAAAAGGCGTGTTGACGCTAAGGGCCATTGATGTGGTCAGGACGGTTATTCAAGTCATTGTAGGAATCATCTTTATTGACCGACCGCTGATTTTTGGGTTGACATTTTTCGTTTTCTGGGGACTCAATGCGTTGGATAACGCGCCAACGGATGTGTTGGAAAATGAAATGAACCGTGAAATTAACGATTACACGGAATATGTGACCGGTGAGCGCCCGGACGGCACCTTTGGGCTTTTGACCAACCTTATCAGCAAGGTAACGGCACCGCTCAACGCCTTGCTGACCATACTGGTCTTCCGCTGGAGCGGCTACGATGCGACGATTCCCATGGGCCCGTGGTCACAAGGCAATAAGGTGGTCTACCAAAAAGTTTATTTTCTCTATATTGCAGCGAGTGTTTTGCCAAGGCTCGTGCATACCATCCCGATATTTTTCTACGACCTTGTCGGCAATAAACGGGAGGCAATGTATATTGAACTCAATGAGCGACGCGCACTCATGGCCAAACAAAGCAAAGGCGAAGAGGAAATCAGTGAGGAAACGAAAGCGATGATCGACGCGCTTGCACAAGAGGAAAAGCTGAAAGATTGATGCAAAACGGGCAACAAGTTCTGTTGCACATGGAATGGACACAGTGTCAAACAGGTGGTATACTTCTATTGCCGGCTTATAAATATGAGGAGGGCTATAAAAATGAATACACTCACAGACAGCTATACACTTGCGAATTCCGTCGAAATCCCCTGTGTGGGTTTTGGCACTTGGCAGACGCCGGACGGCGAAACAACCGTTCAATCTGTACTCGAGGCCCTTGCGGCCGGCTACCGCCATGTGGATACCGCCGCAGTTTATGACAACGAAAAAGGCGTTGGCGATGCCGTCAAACAAAGCGGGGTTGGGCGTGAGGGGCTTTTTATTACCAGCAAGCTGTGGAACTCAGAACGTGGGTATGAAAAAACTCTTGCCGCTTTTGAAACGACCATGGAAAAACTACAGCTCGATTACCTTGACTTGTACTTGATTCACTGGCCTGCCGCTAAAGGAAGGCCGGACCAATGGCGAAAGGCAAACCTTGACACCTGGCGAGCGTTTGAGCATCTGTATGAAAAAAAGCGCATCCGCGCTATCGGTGTGAGCAATTTTTTACCCCATCACCTGGAGCCGCTGATAAAAAATGCGGTCGTGAAACCCATGGTCAATCAAATTGAGTTTCACCCCGGTTTTATGCAAAAAGAAGTTGTGGATTTTTGCCGTACCAATCATATGCTTGTGGAGGCGTGGAGCCCCCTTGGTACGGGTAAAATGTTGAAAAATCCGACGCTTGGCGCAATAGCGGCAAAATATGGCAAGTCCGTAGCACAGCTGTGCATCCGCTGGTGCTTGCAAAACGGTACCCTGCCGCTGCCAAAATCCGTCACGCCATCCCGCATTAGGGAAAATGCTCGGGTGTTTGACTTTACTGTTTCGGATGAGGATATGGCGGCCATCAATGCGATGCCGTATTTCGGCGGTTCGGGTCTTCATCCGGACGAGGTGAGCTTCTGAGCGGGGGACTGTTGTCTCGGGCTCTGATTCCGAACATGGGAGGAATTCAACGAATTGCATGAAATCGCAAAAAAATTAAAAGAAGTAGTCATAGCGGTTGCACCCATAACCCTTATTGTCGTTGTGCTCAGTGTAACGCTCACACCGCTTGAAACGCCAATGATTTTCCGCTTTATAATCGGCTCCCTTTTTATTATGGTTGGGCTGACTTTGTTTTTAATTGGTGTCGATATCGGTATTACCCCCATTGGTAAAAACATGGGGTCGATGATTGTAAAACGAAATAAAATATGGATCGTGATTGCGGCGGGTTTGGCACTTGGGTTTTTTATTTCCATCGCCGAGCCGGATTTGCATATCTTAGCGGGCCGGGTGCAACTCGTTACATCGGGCATGATAACAAAGTTTTCGATTGTCGGGGTTGTTTCCGTTGGTATTGCCGTTTTGTTGGCACTGGGTTTAACACGGATTGTGTATAATATTCCCTTGCACTTCGTTTTTACCGGTCTTTATGCAATCATCTTGATTCTTTCCTTTTTCACCACACCGGAGTTTTTGGCCATTTCCTTCGATGCCTCCGGCGCAACGACGGGCGCGCTGACGGTTCCCTTTGTGTTGGCCTTGGCCGTGGGTGTTTCCGTACTGAAAAAGGACACTAAAGCGTCCGAAAACGATAGCTTTGGCCTAGTTGGTATTATATCCTCCGGGGCCATTATTGCCGTTATGCTCATGAGCATTATCAATAGACCCGAGGATTTAGAAGGAATAGTTGAAAACAACGGGATGGATACACAGGCTATTTTTATGCCCTTTGTTCAAATGATACCAAGGGTCGCGCTTGAAATTCTTGTCGCACTATTACCGATTTTACTGACGTTTATCTTTTTTCAAATCGTTTACTTTAAAATGCCTAAAAAACCGTTTATCACCACACTTTCGGGCATGACCTTCACGTTTTTGGGGCTTGTCGTGTTTATCGCCGGGGTCAATGCCGGCTTTATGGATGCCGCGGGTTTAATCGGGCATAAAATGGCACTGTTTGAAAACAATGCTTACGTGATTGCTCTGGGTTTTGTCCTGGGGGTTGTGACAATTCTGGTGGAACCTGCCGTGCATGTGCTGACGCGCCAAATTGAAGATGTAACCAGCGGTTATGTCAAAAGAAGATTGGTCATGCTGGCCCTTGCAGTGGGTGTGGGCGCGGCTGTCGCTTTGTCAATGCTCAGGATTGTCGTGCCGGAGGTAAAACTTTGGCACTATTTATTGCCGGGTTACCTGCTGTGTATTGCCTTGACATATTTTACCCCAAAGCTTTTTGTCGGCATGGCCTTTGATTCGGGCGGCGTGGCCTCCGGACCTATGACGGCGACTTTTATATTAGCGTTTTCGCAGGGCGTCGCACAGGCGACCGAAAGTGCAGATGTTTTGGTGGACGGTTTTGGCACAATTGCCATGGTCGCCATGACACCCATTATTGCCTTGCAACTATTGGGTTTGCTTTTCTCGTTGGAGTCCAAAAGAAGAAAAAGGAGAGAAAGGAGAGACAAAAAGAAAAATGGATGATAAAGAACAGCCTTTTGAATTTAGCCTGCTCTATGTGATTGTGGACTGCGGCAAAGGTAGTAAAGTGCTCCAAACAGCAAGGCACTGCGGCATTACAGGGGGCACGGTTTTCCTTGCCCGCGGTACTGCCCACAGTCATTTTTGGGAGTATCTGGGGCTAGCCGATTCCCGAAAAGAAATTGTCTTTATGGCCGGCGAAAAGCAGACCGCAAGAAAGGCCGCGCAGAGCCTGACCAAAGAGCTCAAGCTCAACAAACCCAACCACGGGATTGTGTTCACGTTGCCGGTGTGCAATATAACGGGCGCACACACATTGGTGTGCGAAAATCTTGATCTTTATAACGAGGCAGGGGGCGAAAACAAGACGATGTATAAAATTATTACGGTAGTTGTGGAAAAAGGTCGTTCGGAAGAGGTTATCGACGCCGCGGCAGAAGCCGGAGCCAAAGGCGGGACCATTATCAACGCCAGGGGCGCCGGTGAGCATGAGACGGAAAAAGTATTTTTAATGGATATTGAGCCGGAGAAAGAAATTGTAATCATCATCGTCAAAACACAAGCGGCGCGCGCGATTATCGATTCAATCAATCAAAAGCTCGACTTAAACGAACCGGGCAAAGGCATTTTATTTGTGCAGAACATTGATGAAATACACGGCGTTGCGGAATAAGGCCCCTCTTGGTCGAAATGCGTTTAAAAAACTCAAATATCTGTGATTTTTACTTTAATAAAATCAACGTTTATGATAAGCTGTAAGAGGCAAAAGACACTTACGGGCAACACGGAGACTTGCGCCCGTTTGATGGCGTGAGTCTTTATTATAATTGATTCCAATAAATTTACCGCAGTTCTGCTGTAGTTATGCTGCGGCTTCGCAGTGACGCCTGCGGTGTGGAGGTTAACATGGTTATTAAAAGTGAGACCGGTATGGACAAACGAACGCTTAAAAAAGCGCTGGAAGAGTCCTTGCTCGGCAAAAATTTAAAGAAGGTGCTGCTTGTGCCACCGGACTACACACGCATGTATTCCGGCGCAGGGACAATCACCGCTATTTATTACGATTTGCTCAAAGACAGTTGCGAGGTGGACATCCTCCCCGCACTTGGCACGCATGAGGCCATGACGAAAGCGGAATGCCTGGCGTTTTTCGGCGAAGGGATCCCGTTTGAAAAATTTATTGTCCACAACTGGAAGACGGATGTGACAAAGCTCGGTGAGGTGCCGGCGGAATTTGTAAACAAGGTTTCCGAAGGGCTTGTCAACAGTAAAATCGATGTGGAAGTCAACCGCCTTATTATGGATAAAAGTTACGATTTGATTATCTCCATCGGTCAAGTGGTCCCGCATGAGGTTGTGGGCATGGCAAACTACTCTAAAAATATATTTGTCGGTTGCGGCGGCAGCAGCATGATTAACAGCTCCCACATGCTCGGCGCTTTTTACGGCATGGAGCGTTTGATGGGCAAAGATTTTTCGCCCGTGCGCCTCGTATTCGATTACGCCCAGGAAAAGTTTTTAGCAGACGTGCCGCTGATGTATGTGCTCACCGTCACTACCAACCAAGGGGACGACACCTTTATCCATGGCCTATATATCGGTCATCAAAGAGAACTGTTTGAACAAGCAGTTGCGATGAGCCAGGCGAAAAACCTGACCTGTGTGGGGCCGCCGCTCAAAAAAGTGATTGTATATTTGGACGAGCGGGAGTTTAAAAGCATGTGGCTTGGCAACAAAGCCATTTACAGAACACGCATGGCCATGGCACAAGACGGCGAGTTGATTATTTTAGCCCCCGGTGTGAGTAAGTTTGGTGAGGATAAGGAAAACGATCGGCTCATCCGCAAATACGGTTATGTCGGGCGCCTCAAAGTGTTGGAACTGGTGAAGGAAAACAAGGATTTGCAGGAAAACCTTTCCGTCGCAGCCCACCTCATCCATGGTTCTTCCGACGGCCGCTTCAACATTACCTACTGTACCGAAAAGCTTACAGAACAAGAGGTGACGGATGCCTCTTTCGGCTACATGCCATACTGTAAAGCTACTGAGCTTTACAACCCTAAAAAGCTAAAAGACGGCTTTAACACGCTGGAAAACGGGGAAGATATTTTTTATATCAGTAATCCGGCCTTGGGCTTGTGGACTTGCCGGACGATGGAGTGATTTTCGTGGTAGGGGCGACCATTGGTCGCCCGAAAAGCAATGGAGAAGCGATGGGAGAACGAACGAGGATTTATATGAAAAACACCAATCAATACATCGACCTACATACCCACTCCGTCATGTCCGACGGCTCCATGACGCCCGCTGAGGTGGTGCGCCACGCGAAAGCGCAGGGGCTTGCCGCCATTGCCTTGACCGACCATGACAGCATCGATGGTGTGCGTGAAGCTATGGAGGAAGGCGAAAAAATCGGGATAGAAGTTGTCCCCGCGGTTGAGCTTTCTGCCGTAACCGATACGGAGCTCCATATTCTCGGCTATTATATTGATATTGAAAACCAATTTTTCCTTTCGCAAATCGAGCGGGCCTTGGTGGTGCGCCGGCAAAGAACTCTTGCGACTTGTGAAAACCTTATCAAACTGGGTTTTGATGTTACCGTGGAAGAAGCCATGGCCATTGCCCCCGCGGGCATTGTAGGCAGGGCCCACTTTGCGCGGTTGCTTGCAAACAAGGGTTACACAAGTTCCGTGAAAGAGGCGTTTGAACTGTACCTCAACTACGGCAAACCCGCCTATTCCAACACCCAGTGCTTAACGGCCTTTGAATGTGTTGAGATGATTAAAAAAGCAGGCGGCGCCTCTTTTGTCGCCCACTTGCATTTGACAAAAATGGACGATGCCGCTTTGCAAACGTTCTTGCAAGAGCTTATCGGTTACGGCCTGGACGGCATCGAGGGTTATTACACGGATTACACACCCGAGTTACAGGCTAAATACCAAGCGTTGGCGAAAAAGCTCAACTTAGGCATAAGCGGCGGCACGGATTTTCACGGTGGGATGAAGCCTCATATTGAAATCGGCACGGGTCTTGGCAATTTAAAAATACCCTACAGCGTGCTTGCAAACATGAGGGCGCGGCTGAACAAATAATGCATCAAATTATTTTTAAACAATGAGAGGAAGATTCTACAATGAAAAAATCGGATATCGGGCTGATTGGCCTTGCGGTGATGGGCGAAAACCTTGTGATGAACATGGAGAGCAAGGGCTTTACCGTTAGCGTTTACAACAGAACCGGGCAAAAGGTCACGGATTTTTTGCAGGGCCGAGCAAAAGGCAAAAACATCACCGGCACCTATTCCCTGCCGGAGCTTGTCGAGAGTTTGGAAAAACCCCGCAAGGTGATGCTGATGATCAAAGCCGGCGACGCGGTGGACAAAACCATTGACGCGTTGATCCCTCTTTTGGAGCAGGGCGATATTATCATCGACGGTGGCAACTCCCACTTTCCGGATACGACCCGCCGCACCGCCTATGTGGAAAGCAAAGGTCTGCTGTATGTCGGCACCGGCGTTTCCGGCGGAGAAGAGGGCGCGCTCAAGGGCCCGAGCATGATGCCCGGTGGGTCCAATAAAGCATGGCCGTGGGTCAAGCCGATTTTTCAAGCGATTTGTGCCAAGGTGGACGACGGCACCCCTTGTTGTGATTGGGTGGGTGAAAACGGTGCCGGTCATTTTGTCAAAATGGTGCACAACGGCATTGAGTACGGCGATATGCAGCTTATCTGCGAAGCCTACCAGCTCATGCGTGACCTTTTGGGCATGACAGCGGATGAGATGCACGAAGTTTTTGCCCGGTGGAATGAAGAAGAGCTGGACAGCTATTTAATCGAAATCACGCGGGATATTTTGGCCTATAAAGACACGGACGGCACCGCGATTGTGGATAAAATTCTGGACACCGCCGGGCAAAAAGGTACCGGCAAATGGACGGCCATCACGGCACTTGACGAAGGCATTCCGCTCACGCTCATTGGCGAAGCGGTGTTTTCCCGCTGCCTGAGCGCTATTAAGGAAGAGCGAGTGGCCGCGTCCAAAGTGCTCGACGGACCGACACCGGTTTTTGAAGGCGACAAGGCGCAATTTATTACGGATATCAAAAACGCATTGTATGCCGCCAAGGTTATATCTTACGCACAAGGCTATTCCCTCTTGCGCGCCGCCGCCCAAACGTACGATTGGAACTTGAATTACGGCGGCATCGCCTTGATGTGGCGCGGTGGCTGTATTATCCGCAGTGTCTTCCTTGGCAAAATAAAGGACGCCTTTGACGCAAACGCTGACATCACCAACCTCTTGCTGGACCCGTATTTTAAAGCGATTATGGACAGGGCACAGCAGGGCTGGCGCAGGGTTTGTGGGGCGGCTTTAACAAACGGCATCCCCATCCCTGCCATGACGAGTGCCCTTTGCTATTACGACGGTTACCGCTGCGAAAAACTCCCCGCCAACCTCTTGCAAGCCCAGCGTGACTACTTCGGCGCCCACACCTATGAGCGCACGGACGCCCCCCGCGGTCAATTTTTCCACACCAACTGGACAGGCGAAGGCGGGGACACCGCCGCGACGCAGTATGATGTGTAGGAGCGAACTGTGTTCGCCCGAGAAGCGATAGAGAAGCAATGAAGAAACGATTGGAGAACGATTGGAGTCCGGTCGGACTGTAGGGAACGACCCCTGTGTCGTTCCGACGCGACTCACCAATTGTTCACCAAAACAGAGGAGAATAAATCATGAAAAACATCAAACAAGACTGTATGTGGGCAATGGTTGTTCCAACGAGCATGGGGGTGCGCATCTGCCCGCCCGACGGCCAACCTGTGCAAGCGAGCGACAACTTTTTTATGCAAGCCACCAGTGCGGAAACCAATGTGGCAAGCATTTCCTCCTACCTCGGTTTACCGGTGAAAGTTTTAACCACTTTCGTTAAGGGTAGCCCCATTGCGCAGTTCATCAAAAGCAACCTCCGCTCAAGGGGTATGGCCTTTGAGGGCAAGGAAGTCCCGCAGGGCGGTCCCTGGGGCTACCGTCACCAGTT
>CAZMSM010000050.1:13651-15335 GCA_964568955.1 uncultured Eubacteriales bacterium
GATGGCTTTAAGGGCATGATTACCGCTGCAAAAGCGGCCTTCCCCAATGTATCGGTCTTTGCGAACACCCTGCGTGAGGTTGTGAGTGTCAACACCCACCTGTGGGGAGCCATTATGCTTGAAGGCGACAAGTGGCACGTGGTAGAACCCAGGGAAATCCACATCCTTGACCGCATCGGCGGCGGGGACGGCTTTGTCGGCGGCCTGCTTTACAGCATCCTAAAAGGGTGGGACAGCGAAAAGTGGATCCAATTCGCCTGGGCCACGGGTGCGCTCGCAACCACCTTTTTGACCGACTACGCCCAACCCGCGGATGAGGAGCAGGTTTGGAGCGTGTGGGAAGGCAACGCAAGAGTGAAAAGGTAAAAAAGTGCATCGATAAATTAAGAAGGCCGTCAATCGCAGTGCGATTGACAGCCTTCTTTGAAAATTAACTTGCAAATTAAAATTAGCTTCCCAAGTGCTTTAGGATATCAAACTTGCCGTTGATGATGTTGTGAATCTCTACCGTTTCATCCAAAACAACATAAAACACGAGATAATCCTCAACAACCATTTTGCGGTATATCAAATCCGAAACCGCGCAGGGATATTCTTCACACATATTATGCGATGTTTGTAACAAGCTGATGTTGGCGATGATTTTATCATATTTTTTAAGGGCAGTACTCGGATAATAGTTTGACAGATAATCAACCAGGGCTGACAAATCTCTTTTAGCCGAGGGCAGCATAGTAATCCTATATTTTTTCAACCAGCTTTTCCCTCATTTCGGCAGCCGTTTCGAGAAAGTCAAACCGTTGTGGTGTTGATTTCGCTTCAAGAGCGGAATCTTTGAGCTTTGCTGCTATAATACTTTCGCTGATGATTGCTTCGTACTTCTCCAGGCTCATCACAACCATATCGCCGTAACCGTTTTTTGTCAGAAAAACAGGCTGGGCACTCTCGTGAACGGTTTTGGATATATCGGCAAAATTATTCCTTAAGTCAGAAATCGGTCGAATATTTAACATGGGGGCACCTCCTAAGTTAACGTATCGTAATACTATCATAATTGTGTTATCGTGTCAACGGAAGTAGCCACTTGCCGCTGAATAAAAACTGTATAAACTCGGCAACCGCACAATCGAGATGGGCTACCCCTTCAGCGCCGGCCTTCTTTGAAAATTAAAACTTGAGGCAAAACAGTGCATATAGCGGTATGCTTTTAATATTGTTTTCAAAGCCGAAATTTTTTGCTGACACACGAATTGCATATTCAGGCTCATAAATTGAAATATAAGATTTTAAGCTCCTGGAGCGAACATTGTCGGCAGATTTTCCCTCAAGCGGTATGATGTTGCCTTGCTTATCCTGAAAGAGAAAATCCAGCTCCGCTTTACCGGGGGAACTCCAATAGTAGGGCTTTATACCGTTTGCGACGAGTGCCTGCATAATATAGTTTTCGGCCAAGGCACCTTTGAAGCCGTCAAAGGTGTGCGGGCTGTTTAGCACGACATTCGCCGTAATGTCGAACTTTGAGCAAAGCAAACCGGTATCAACCATATAAATCTTGAAAGAATCCGTATCCGCATAGGCCGAAAGAGGCATTTTGCCTTCGGTTACGCGGATGCACTTGTTGATAATTCCGGCTGTTTTAAGCCAGTCAAGCGGCGTTTCGTATTCATAAGCTCTTGCGCCGGAT
>CAZMSM010000051.1:0-2971 GCA_964568955.1 uncultured Eubacteriales bacterium
AGGTAAAAACGGGGACGGTTCATCTGTCTTGACATGTTAATTAACCTGTGATATATTTCTGTTTGGAGGTGTGAATATGCCAAGACAATCGAGGAAGCAAAGCGAGAGTGGAATATATCACATAATGCTGAGGGGGATTAACCAGCAACAGGTTTTTGAAGATGAAGAAGATAACGAAAAATTCATAGCGGTACTAAAGGACTGTAAGCTTATAAGCGAATACAAAATATTTGCTTATTGCCTTATGGGGAATCATTTGCACCTGCTGATGAAAGTTGAAAATGAAAAATCAGATCAAATATTTAAACGAATTGGCGCAAGGTATGTATACTGGTATAACTGGAAATATCAAAGAAAAGGCCATCTGTTTCAAGACCGGTTCAAAAGCGAACCGATAGACGATGATCCATATTTTTTGGCGGTACTAAGGTATATTCACCAGAACCCGGTCAAAGCAGGAATAGGCGAGTTGGAATATAAATACAGCAGCTATAACGAATACCTAAATAAAAAAGACGGTCAGTTAACCGATACTGATTTTGTTTTTGAAATGATTAGCAGAGACCAGTTCATCTCATTTAATAATGAAGCAAATGATGATGAATTTTTAGATCTGGAAATTGATGACTTCAGATTAACAGATGCTCAGGCAAGAGAGATAATTTTCAGAATAAGCAAGTGTAAAACTGTTGCGGAATTCCAAGGTTTAGATGTTGAACATAGGAACAGTTATCTTAAGGAATTAAAAGAGGATGGTATATCGATTAGGCAACTTAGCAGATTGACCGGGGTAAGCAAAGGAATAGTTGAGAAAATGTAGCAGGACAGATGAACCGTCCCTGTCTGCGTCTGTAAACAGCCGCCGCTGGGCCTTGGTTTGCTCCGGTAAAAAACCGGAGTCACGACAACAAGAAACCGAGACGGTGCATCTTAGTTGACATCCCCCGGTATAGGGCAAGGGCTCTGCTCTTGCCGTCTCGGGCTTCGATGTATAAAAACAGTACGGATTTTGTATTGCTTGAACGGTGGAGGTTCATGCGTATTCTAAGCTTTGGCAAGAGCAGAGCCCTTGCCCTACCTTGGGTTGACATTATCGTTCTCTTTAACCAGCTTATCCGTATCCTCAAACCTGATTCGTTTAGAAGCGATATAGGTATATCGCTTTTCATCCGGTGTAAATATGCCGTAAGTGGACGTAACATATGTGCCGTCGGCAAGAACCACATTACCGCAATAGCCACAATCGCCGTTAGCGAGGAGGCTTGGCTTATCCTGATCGGGTAAATATGTATGAGCAACTTTAATTCTATATTGCCCTTCTTTGCCGTTTTTAAGGTCATCGTAGGTGCCGACCCAGGCAATCCAGCCTTCGCTAAACCAGCCTCTGCGTCCTTTTTTTGGCTCTTTATAAAGGCTGTTTTTAACAGGGTCACGCTGAATTGAACGGAATGTGATAACGAGTCGTCCATCGGGCAAATAATCGGCCTTGTGGCGTTCGCCGTTAAGGGCTGACGGTGCATAAACAGGGCTGGACCATGTTTTGCCTTCGTCATTTGAAAAACTCAGCATAGAATTAACCTTTTTACTGTTGCTTCGTGTAATCAGGCAAAGTTCATCACCCTTTCCATTGTCCGAGCGAACGCATTCCACTTCACACATATTGCTGCTTTTTTCAATTTTGCGGTAAGTCGAAAAATACTTTTCGGGCGTTGACCAAAGCATTTTACCCTGTGCGTCAAAAGATAATATCGTTTTATAGTTGTAAAAATCACCATCGTGGAAAAGCCCCATCCATTTGTCGACAAATGCACCGTTTTCCTTGAGTCTCGTAAGGGATGCCATGGCAACGATGGTGATTTGCCCTTTATGAAACAATTCAAATTCACTCCATGTTTCGCCCTCGTCGCAAGAAATGGAGCAGTTAAAGCCGCCTGTTGTAGGCTCAAAAGGCCATTTGGGATTAGCGGAAACAAGCAGGATTTTATCCCGTGTTTCGGGAGAATTAAATTCAAGTCGATAGATCGTGGGTGTTTCCCTTGAAAATTCCCAAGATTTAGGGGGATTTTTAACGCCGCTTATGTATGTTTCCCCGCCATCGCAACTGCGCTTTGAGAGAATAGCCCCTTTACCATGCCCCTTGGGGTACACGGTGAGAATATCCCCGTTTTTCAGTAAAACGGAATCGGGATGAGCAAGGTAGCCTTCCCCGTAATCTACAACCGATTGTTCAAAAAGAGCTCTATATTTTTCATCTACATCTTGGGCTTTCACGGATAAATCTAACTGCGGTATAGAATAATCGCTTCCTGTAATTTTTTTAGCTCCAAAAATCTTGCCCATATAAACAGTCTCCTAACAATATTTTTATAATCCGTTTAAGCGTAAATGCTTTTCGTTTGCATTATAATGTAAAAACACAAGGATTACAATGCCGTTTAAACGCAAAAAATATAGAGGTGGACATTTTAACCGCTGTGTGTTAATATTTGTATGCATCTTTGCAGGTTTGCAAAGTCAAACAAAAGGAGGCTTCCCATTTGACTACAAAAGAAAAAATGCAGCGGGCCGCCGCCGGTGTTGCCATAGATAAAATCTTAAAATATATCGAAAAAGATCCTCAAAAAAATTTGATTAAGCTTGTGGACAAATCGCAGGGGATTGCGGGTGGGCTTTTTCCTTCCGCCAACTTCGATAAGTTTCGTGAAGCATTGAAGGACCCCGATAATATTTGGACCGGTTTTGCCCAAGGTATTATAAAAGATATCGACCACGATGTATTGAAAAAAATGATGCTCGCCCTGGGGCTTGGCGCCGGTTACAACGGCACAAAAGCGGTTCGAAAGAATCGCGAAAAGTACAAATGCAACATTCCGTTTCAGATTTTGCTGGACCCCACAAGTGCCTGCAACAAAAACTGCCTCGGCTGTTGGTCTGCGGAATATGGCGATAAACAGAGCCTTACGTATGAAGA
>CAZMSM010000051.1:2981-14772 GCA_964568955.1 uncultured Eubacteriales bacterium
GTTGAGCTCGGTACCCATTTTTATATGTTTACGGGTGGCGAACCGCTACTGCGTAAAAAAGATGTTATCAAACTGTGTGAAGCGCACCCCGACTGCGCCTTCCTTTCCTACACCAACGCAACACTGGTGGATGACGCTTTTTGTTTGGAAATGAAGCGAGTCGGCAACATTTCCCTTGCCGTGAGCATTGAAGGCTCAAAAGAAATCAATGACCTGCGCCGTGGCGAAGGCAGTAGAGACTCCGCTCTTGCCGCCATGGATATGCTTAAAAAACACGGCTGCTTGTTCGGCATTTCTGTTTGCTACACCAGTCAGAATGTGGAAAGCGTTACAAGCCAAGAGTTTATGGACCTCATGATGGAAAAAGGCGTTAAATTCGCTTGGTATTTCAACTACATGCCCGTCGGCAAAGGCGCGCAAGAAAGCCTGATTCCCACGCCGGAGCAAAGAAAGCATATGTACGCCTGGCTGCGTGAGACGCGAAACAGCAAAACCGGTAATCCGCTGTTTGTGGTGGACTTCCAAAACGACGCGGAATATGTCGGCGGCTGTATAGCCGGGGGCAGGAATTATTTTCATATCAACTCCGCGGGGGATATGGAACCTTGCGTTTTTATCCATTATTCGGATTCAAACATCCGCACCCATACCCTGTTGGAAGCGTTGCAAAATCCATTGTTTATGTCCTACTACCACAATCAACCCTTTAACGATAACCACCTGCGCCCTTGTCCGATGCTTGAAAACCCGGAGTACCTGCGCAAGATGGTGCATCAAACCGGGGCGAAATCAACCGACTTGTTGGCGCCGGAGGATGTGGAAACACTTTGCTCGCGGTGTGACAAATATGCGGCCGCTTGGGCACCGGAGGCTGAAAAGCTGTGGGGGCAAAGCAAGCACCCAAGCCCAAAAACGCAGTACTATCGCGACACGCCCGAAGCACAAGGGTAAGTTTGGGGCAACACGGAGGACGGTTCTCCGTGTCCAAAGCAACTGTTGACACAGAGAACCGTCCTGCGTGTTTTTTAAAACAGAATAAGAAGGGGTGCTGGCATTTGCCGGCTGAGATGATACCCGTATACGGTTTTCAACCTTGCGTTGAAAGACAGTATCGAACCTGATCCGGATAATGCCGGCGTAGGAAGCAGAGATATTTTTACGCCCACGGATTTTCCGTTGGGCGTAAAATTCTTTATTCAAAAAATACAGGAGGTTTTTTCAAATGGTAAACAAAACACAAAGGCTGACCGTCAGCGGAATTATGATAGCTCTTGGCACGGTGCTGTCGCTTATCACGATTTTTCGATTGCCCTATGGCGGCTCCATCACGCTGTTTAGCATGGTGCCTATTCTGCTCACGGGCTATTTGTTCGGCATGAAGTGGGGGCTTGCCTGCGGTGGCGTGTTTGGGGTTATTCAAGGGCTGCTTGGTGCCACCATGTCCGCCGCTTTTGCCGGCCAACGCGCTGTGACGGTCATCATCGTGTTGCTGATTGATTACATTGTCGCATTCGCTTTTTTGGGTCTTGCGGGCGTATTTAAGTCAAAAATCAAAAACCCCGCAATTGCATTTCCCTTGGGCTGCGTTTTTGCAAGTTTCTTGCGGTTTTGCACCCATTTCGTGTCCGGTGTCCTTATTTGGGGCTCTTATGCCCAAAGTACGCTCGAGGCGGTTGAAAATTCATTAAGCACCGCAATTTTGAGCAATTTTACCGGCCTGGGTCTTGCGGCTGTGTATTCGCTGGTGTACAACACCTCATATATGTTGCCGGAAACGCTCATATCCGTTTTCGCCGCGGTCATCATCATCAGCGTCAAGCCGGTCAGGCGTTTGGCGGAATAAATAAGGCAACGCAAAAAATGCCGATTTTTCGGCATTTTTTGCGTTTTTGGTGCCTTGCAAGCCTTATAACAGCCGTTTAAACCCCGACAAATGTGATTATATTGTAAATTCTTTATAATAGGTTTGAATTCTTTGGAGAAAGATGATAAAATAGCATAGTTAGTCAAAAAGGAGGGTGTAATTTGGGATTTATTGATGATAAGCGTGACGGTCTTAACACAGATAGCGAGCTCGACCCGATAGACGAAATTCTCAAACGAATCAACGAGAACAAGGCGGATTTACCGGGCGACCCGCAAGCACAAAGTGAACAAGAACCCGTGGACGAAAGCGTTGTGGGCGAAGCCTGCGCGAGCGAGACAGACAGTGTTCCCCCGGCGGATTCTGAACAAGCCGTAGCAGACAGCGACGGTGAGGACAAAGTAGAGGGCCAAGCAGAGGATGAGGCACAGGAGTCAGAGGATATAGCCGAAGAATCCGAACGTTGCCTACGCTGCGGTAAAAGACGTAGAGACACCAGCATAGCGGAGGATTATGAGTTCTGCGCCCGTTGCCGTGGGGAAATGATGGCGGCTCCGCTTAGATGGCAGGGCTTTGTTGTGGCTGTGTGTGCAATCATTATTGCAGGGGTAGGCTTTGTGATGGCTGCATTTACTTCTGTAGTGGCACTGCCGGTTTTGGAAGCAAAGGGTTTAGAGAAAGAAAACCGACTCAGCGACGCACTTGATTCATATTACATGGCGCAAGACGAGGCAGAAAAACTCAATGCAGACCTAAAGATGGAAAATCTGTTTACAGCGGGCACCAAGACCTTTGTCAAACAGATGAAATTAACCGCGAAGGTGCAAAGCCCGCTATCTGTCGGGCAAGTACTGAGCACGGCGATTAAAGATGAAAAAGCATACAAAAGTCTTTGGCTGAGAAAGCTCAAGCCCTATAACGAGACCTTCCTCAGGTTTCAAAACACGCAGGAGGCTGTACAGCCGATTGTGGCCGATTACCAGGAGTCCGACCCGAAAGATGTGCCGTATGATGAGTTGATCGCTCAACTTGAGGCGCTGAAAACCGGCAAAGACGCGGCGAAATACGAAACCTACTTTATCGAGTACTACAAAACATATGTTGCCGTTTTGGCAGACAAGGGCCCGCAGGTGGAACTTGACCATATGCTCGCAGTCAAGAAGATTGCACCAAAAGAGACATGGCTGTTTAATTTGTACATTGCCGACTGCTACAATCGGTTGGAAAAGTATGACGAAATGATAGCCGTATGTGATGAAATTATTGCGGAAAACGCAAACAGCGTGCAAGCCTATTCCCTTAAAGCAAGGGTTTACAGCCAGCGCAAAGATTTTGACCAAGCCATTGCCGTGAGCGAGCAGATGGGCAAATACAATCCCGACAATGCTGCCGTCTATGCCTTGAGTGCGGAAATTTATCGCCGCAAAGGTGATAAAGGTGATATCGAAAAAGCAGCAAGCATTTGCGCCGAAGGGCTTGAAAAAGTGCCGGGCGGTGGGACGGAACTTTACCGCCAACAGGCCATTGTGTTGCTGCTCAAGGGCGATAAAAAAGGTGCATATGAAGCGGCCAATAATGCATACAACTCCGCTTACTATAATCAAGACACAACGCTGGAACTGATTAATACCGTCGCACTGTGCGCCTCTCTTGCGGGGGAGAAGGAAATGTATGACGAAACAGTCGACTTCCTCAAACAAAACGGTGCCGAGCTTGCGGAAAGTGTTTCGCAAATTATCGCAGGGACCAAAACACTACAGGAAGTCTTTATCGACGGAAAGGGTGATGTGTTATGAGTACAATTTATGTGATTGGTAAAGTGATTACACTGCCCGGCGCGTATCTCAAAACCTTTTGGGAGCATTTTGTTTGTAGACTGCTTGGCATCCCTGTGGAAATCCGTGATTACCTGACCTATGACGAAAGCCTGGGTCATGTCGAACACGAGTTCCCCAAAACCTTGCCGCGGACTTTTTTATTCTGCTGGCTACCGGGCCTTGCAAACAGACTGCTCGGCCTTCCAATGTTTTTCGCAGGCGCTTTGGGTATTTTGTTCCTTGGTGTGGAACCCATTATCCGCGAGTCGGGTGAAAAAACCTGGATTTTCTATGTCTACCTTGTCTTGCTGTATTTGGGCATTGCCCTGTTGAGTAACATCTTCCCACTTGTGGAAGACGCCCTGCTGCTGTGGGAAAAACTCTATGGCACAAACAGCACCGCAAAGATGGTTTGGAAAATTTTGCTGTTCATCCCGACAGGCTGCATGGTGCTGGGTTCCTATCTGGAGCAATATTCCATCAATATTTTACTGGCGGCTATTATTGTTTTGACGGGTCTGCTCGTCTAATCATCGCAGTATACTTACAAACCGGGGTTGTCCGATTTTTTCGAGGCAATCCCTTGTTTTCAAAGTATCTGTTGCAACAGCATAGCCATATGCGACATGTTACATCCGAAACGGAGGGTTATTTATGCTTGAACTAAAAAATGTATCTTTTAGAGTGGACACCGAAAGTGGGCCGCTTGATATTATCAACGATGTCAGCTTTACGCTGGACGGCGGGAAATTTTTGGCCATTACCGGCCCCAACGGCGGCGGGAAATCAACCTTGGCGCGCTTGATTATGGGCATTGAAAAACCAACCGCAGGGCAAATCCTGTTTAACGGGCAAGATATTACAGCGCTTAGCGTTACCGAACACGCAAAACTCGGTATCGGCTATGCTTTTCAGCATCCGCCCCGCTTCAAGGGTATGACGGTCCGTAGTCTACTGAGCCTCGCCTATGGCAGCGAACTGGCAGAGGATGATTGTTGCGACTACCTCACGAACGTCGGGCTTTGCTCCTTGGAATATTTGAACCGTGAAGTGGATGCCTCCCTGTCGGGCGGTGAGCTTAAAAGGGTTGAGATAGCGACTTTGATGGCAAGAAAACTGGGGCTGGCTATTTTTGACGAGCCCGAGGCCGGTATTGACCTGTGGAGCTTTAAGATGCTGCTTGAGACCTTCAAAAAAATGTCCGAAGATGTGCACGAAAGCGTCATCATCATCTCCCATCAAGAAAAAATCATGCAGCTCGCGGACGAGATTGTTGTTATCGCAGACGGGAAAATTCGTTCAAGCGGGACAAAGGATGAACTTTTACCGCAGTTGCTCGGTGAATTTGCCGAAATCTGCGAATACACGGGGAAGGCGGTAAAATCACAATGAGTAAAGAAATTAATGAAAAGCAAGCAAGCGAAACGATTGACAAGACTCTTTTGGAGGCCGTGGCCAATTTACATGGCACCCCGACGGGTGCATATAATATTCGAAAGAACGGGGAAGGCGCCGGCCGGCATTCCACGGCGAACATTGTTATTTCCTCTAAAACGGACAAACCCGGCATTGATATTCACGTTGCCCCTTTTACAAAAAATGAGACGGTACATATCCCGGTCATTATTACCCACTCGGGTGTAAACGACATGGTTTACAATGATTTTTATATTGGCGAGGGTGCAGATGTGCTTATCATCGCGGGTTGCGGCATTCATAACGCCGGTACTTCCAAAACCGAGCACGACGGCATTCACCGCTTTTTTCTGGGCAAGAACGCCCACATCAAGTATGTCGAAAACCATTACGGCGAAGGCCAAGGCACCGGGGAAAGGGTGTTAAACCCTACCACTATTGTGGAACAAGAAGAAGGCTCTTTTTGTGAGATGGAAATGGTGCAGATCAAAGGGGTGGATTCAACCCTCAGGGAAACCACGGTAAACCTTGGCGCTCGTGCAAAGATTGTCGTGACAGAAAGACTCTTAACGCATGGCAAACAAACCGCCCGCTCCAATATAGATGTTAATTTAAACGGAGAAGAGTCTTCCGCACAAATCGTGTCCCGCTCGGTAGCGCAGGGCGAATCGGAACAGATTTTCTACCCACGCGCGGTGGGCAACAGTAAATGCAGGGCGCATGTGCAATGCGATTCCATTATTATGGACCGGGCAAAAGTTCGCTCCGTGCCCGAAATTTCGGCCAATCATTCCGAGGCGCAGATTGTTCACGAGGCTGCTATCGGAAGAATCAACAACGAACAGTTGATAAAGCTTCAAACCTTCGGCATGAGCGAAGAACAAGCGGAAGAAGTGATTATACAAGGGTTCTTAAAATAAAGGTTTTAGGAATCATACTCAAGTGATATAGTATGTGTCGAATAGAATATAATAGAGGAGAAGTGAAAAATGGCGGAAAAAGTTGCGGAGAAAATGAAGCTTAACACGAGGAGAACCTTGCTCATTGGGTTCGGGTTTATGGCGTCATCCATTGCATGGTCGATTTATGACCCCTATGTCTCAAAGCTTTTAAGCGAAAAACTCACGGATTCAAACTTTATTTTCCAAATGGGGCAGCACTTAGCGGAAAGATACCCTTCCTTGCTTGCCTTTATGCAAGCGCAGGGGAAGAATGTCAATGTAGCCGGCGGCGGTTTTACCCTTGTGCCCTTGTTCGTCGGTATTATCATGACCTTTGACAACATTTTCGGGGTCATTTTTCAGCCACTGTTCGGCAGGCTTTCCGACAGGACCCACTCGCGCTTTGGCAAACGTCGTCCCTTTATTTTTGTTGGCGCGCCCATAGCGGCTTTGTTTTTCGTCCTGATTCCGCGTATGCAGACCGTTCCCGCTTTAATGATTACGATTATCATGTTTGTTTTTGTTATGTCCACTTGGCGCGCACCCGTTGTCGCCCTTATGCCGGACCTTACGCCACCAAGCCTACACAGCGAGGGTAATGCCATTATCAACCTCACCGGTGGTATCGGTGGTTTGATAGGCATGTTCGCAGGGACACTGTTGTGCCTCGTTTTCGGTTTCGACTCCACCAAAAATGAAGAGCGCCCCTATGTGTTTTTACTGGGCGCCGTTGTCATGATTTTGGGCATGCTCATCCTTGCTTTCTTTGTTAAAGAAAAAGACAGTCGTCTTGAAGCCAAATCGGAATATTCCAAAGACGGCGCCGAATTTGATTTGGAAAAGGCGAAAGCCAAGGAAAAAGAAAAACTTAAAGAGCTCAAATTGGGGAAAGCCGAAAAACGCAGTTTGATATTTATGCTCGCGACACTTTTCTTCCTGTTTGCCGGTGCCAACTCCATCCAAACTTTCTTTGCTCTTTTCGCTTGGGAAGTGCTGGGGAAAACAACCGCTCAGGCGACACTTATGCTCGGCGTTTTTGGTTTGGCTTCACTGGCCGCTGCCTTGCCTGCGGGCAAGCTCGGCACCAAGTACGGGCGTAAAAAAATGATTCTTGTGGGTCTTTCCGGTTTTATCATCATGTTTTCACTGTATGCCATCACACAGCAAATGTGGCTGATGTGGCCGGCACTCATCATAGGCGGTATGTCCAACATGTTCATCACCGTCAATACCCTGCCCCTTGTGCTGCAAATCGGTGGTCTTGAAAGAATCGGTACCTTTACCGGGTATTATTATACGGCCACGTTCTCGGCGCAAGTTGTAGCCCCGATTCTGTACGGTATTGTGAGGGTTTTGTCCGGCACCTATATGTCCTTGTTCGTTTTTTGCCCGATATGCTTTACCTTGGCCCTGCTTTGCGTGCTGCAAGTACGCCACGGCGAGGCGATACCGGAAGAAATTATTAAGCAAGCGGCAATGAGCGACAATTAATACCACGGCAATACCGGCGACAAGCAAAGTGAATTCGGAGGATAAAATGTCACAACAACAGAAAGTGAATTATTTTAAGACTTTTCTTATCGGTTGCGGTTTTTTGGGGAGCATGGTTGCTTGGACGATATATGACCCCTACGTTTCCAAGCTTTTGAGCGAAAAACTGACAGACTCTGTGTTTATCTCGACTTTAGGGGCGAATTTGGCGGCGAAATATCCTTTCCTGCTGGACTTTATGACGGCTCAGGGGGAGGATGTAACAGCAGTAGGCGGCGGGTTTACTCTTGTACCCTTGTTTGTCGGCATCATCATGACCTTTGATAATGTTTTCGGCGTTATTTTCCAACCGCTGTTCGGCCGCTTGTCGGACCGCACGCATACCCGATTTGGCAAGCGCCGCCCATACGTTTTCATCTTTGCGCCGCTGTCGGCTGTCATGTTTGTCTTGATACCGCGCATGCCCACCGTCCCGGCGCTGATGGCTTGTATTATAGCTTTTGTGTTCTTTATGTCTTTGTGGCGCTCACCCGTCATGTCACTCATGCCGGATTTGACTCCACCGCACCTGCGTAGCGAGGCGAATTCCGTTATCAGTATCACCGGTGGACTGGGGGCTGCTATCGCCTTGGTATCCGGTACTGTATTAGCGGCAATTTTCGGTTTTGACACGTCTAAAAATGAGGAACGCCCTGCGGTGTTTATTTTAGGCGCAGTGATGATACTTATCGGTACCCTGGTTGTCGCTTTCTTTGTGAAAGAAAAAGACAGCCGCATCCTTAAAACCTCGGCACATACCCAGGCCGACATGAAAGCTTCAAGGCAAAAAGAGCATGAAAAACTCAAAGCAATGAAGCTTGACAAATCAGGCAGAAGAAGCCTTTTGTTCATGATGGCCGCCTTGTTTTTCCTTTTCATCGGCACAAACTCCGTAACGACCTTCTTCGCCCTTTTTGCGGCTGAAGTTCTTGGCAAGACGACGGCTGAAGCAACATTTATGCTGGGTGCTTTTCTTGGTTCCGGTCTCGTCGGGGCAATTCTTGCGGGTAAATGGGGCAAAAAGTACGGCCGTAAAAAGGTTATCGTAGGTGGGCTGTGCTCTTTCATTCTCATTTTCACTGCCTTCGCCGTTACCAAACAAATGTGGCTGATTTGGCCGGCGCTCATTATTGGCGGGGCTTCCAGCATGTTTATCAACGTCAATACCTTACCGCTCGTGTGGTCTATCGGCGGCGTTGAGCAGGTGGGTACCTTTACCGGTTATTATTACACCGCTACTTTTTCCGGCCAGGTTGCGGCTCCGATTCTTTACGGAGTGGTCAGGGTTATGACCGGCACCTATATGTCCTTGTTCTCCTTTTGCGTGATCGCTTTTATTTTCGCCCTACTATGCGTGTCGCAGGTGCGCCACGGGGAAGCGGTCCCGGAAGAAGTGTTACAGCAAGCAGCGATTGAAAACTAAATTTATTCTGTAATTTGATTATCGGAGGAAAACTATGTCAAGCATTATTCAAATCAAGGGGCTGAGCAAATCCTACGGCAGCCAACCGGTGCTCGATGATTTATCGGTTGAGTATGAGCCGGGGCAGTTTATCGGCTTGCTTGGACCCAACGGCTGCGGTAAAACGACGCTGATTAAAATCCTCACGGGGCTTATCAACGACTACACGGGTGAGGTTTTGATTGACGGGCACAAGCCGGATGTCCACACGAAAAATATCATCGCCTATCTGCCGGAAAAATCTTACCTTGCGGACTGGATGCGCCCGGTGGACATTATCAAATACATGGCGGATTTTTATGAGGACTTCGACAGCGACAAAGCAATAAAAATGCTGGACACCTTCAAATTACCCGCAAAACAAAAAATCAAATCCATGTCCAAGGGTATGCAGGAAAAACTCCAGCTGCTCCTTGTTGTTTGCCGTAATGCCAAGCTGTATGTGCTGGATGAACCCATCGGCGGTGTTGACCCTGCGGCAAGGGCCTTCATCTTGGACGTGATTTTGAAAAACCTACCGCAAGGTTCAACGGTGTTGATTTCGACCCACCTAATCCACGATGTGGAAGGCATTTTCGACAGGGTGCTGATGATTGGCAACGGGAAGATTTTAAGGAACGAAGCCGTTCATGGCGGCCTCATGGGTCAACAAACAATAGAAGATGTCTTTAAGGAGGTGTTCAGCTATGCTTGGTAAGCTAATCAAGAACGAGTTTAAATCCAGCGCGCATTCGGTACTGAATATTTATTTGGCTGCCGCGATAACCATTGTTATTATGTTGCTTTCTTATTTTACAAAAACTACATGGATCAGCACGCTGAGCACCGTGGCTTTGCTTACCATCAGTGGCGTTGCCATACTTATCACACTTGTGGCCGTAGTCTCAAACTTTTACAAAACCCTTTACGGCGCGCAAGGCTACCTTAGCTTTACCCTGCCGGTCAAAAGCGGTCAGTTGCTCGCGGCCAAAGCCATCGTCTCCTTCGCTTGGATATTACTGAGCTATATTATTGCCATTGCTATTTGGATAGGCGTTTATTTTTACGCGGCGGCCAAGATAGGGCAGGACAGAATAACAACCATCAAAACCCTCCTGCAGATGTTTGAGGGTGTACCGGGTGAAAAAGCCATCAAACAGCTTTTAATTTTTGTATGTGTTTTAATTTTTGTACAGATAGCCGTTTTTATTGCACAGGTTTATTTTGCGATTACGCTGGCCAACACAAAAACTTTTCAAAAAATCGGTATGATGTCCGCCATCTTTATTTTCTTCGCCATTTTTATTGTGATGCAAATTATGATAGGCATATTGACAAGCTATGTGCCGATTGCCTTGACAGTCGGGGCTGAGGGCCTCGTGCTTTCGTTTGAGCAGTCTATGGTAAACTACACCGGTGGGATTTCGATAGGCGTTACAGGCTTTATTTTCCAGATTCTTGCCGCGGGCGCCTTATTCTCGGGCACAGCGTATTTGATGAAAAACAAAGTGAATATAAAGTGATTATCCGAACTTCTCTGACTGATCCTCCATAAAAAACGAGGTGAACTTTATGCAGAAAATCGGTGTTTTCGGCGGAGCCTTTAACCCGCCGCACAAGGGGCATGCAAGGCTTGTTCGCGACTTTGCGGACAGGCTTTCTCTTGCCAAAGTGATCATTGTACCGTCTTTTATCTCCCCACATAAAAGCGCAACGTCACTCGCCGGGGCGCAAGACCGGCTTGAAATGTGTCGCCTTGCCTTTGAAGGGGATGAGCGTTTTGTTGTGAGCTCGATGGAAATCGACAGGAAAGGCAAAAGCTACACCTACGACACGCTCAAGGCGATTAAAGAGCAAAACCCGTTAGCCGAGCTGTATTTGATTGTCGGTTCCGATATGTTTTTATCGTTTGACACTTGGCATCGTTACCAAGACATTTTGAAAATTTGCACCCTTTGCACCGCCGCGAGGCAGACAGGCCACTCCTTGGCCGAAAACCCATACAAGGCCATTGTGTCGGACCTGCCGGTCTTGCAGTTAAATTCCACACAGGTC
Organism: uncultured Eubacteriales bacterium; assembly: GCA_964568955.1. GTDB lineage: Bacteria > Bacillota > Clostridia > Oscillospirales > Acutalibacteraceae > UBA1447. The sequence goes on from CAZMSM010000051.1 coordinate 14,046, forward strand.
AGAGCAATGCTTAAACGTGACGAAGATGTGACAATCTATGTGGGGGAAAAAGTTGCCGCATATATTAATGATAGGGGGTTGTACCGTGATTGATTTACAAGAAGTTGCCCGTGAAAAACTCACCTCTCACCGCTTCGAACATACACTTCGGGTTGTCGACAGTGCCCGTGTACTTGCCCAAATATACGGCGCAAACGACCGCAAGACAACGATTGCAGCGTGGCTGCACGACATTATGAAGGATACCCCGCATCAAGAGCAGTTGAATATGATTGAGCAATCCGGTATTGTTCTTTCCTGCGTTGACAGGGTAAGCCCCAACATATGGCATTCCATAGCCGGGGCAGCCTATCTGCGCGAGGAGCTCGGCATTGACGATGAAGATATTTATAACGCCGTGTATTACCATACCACCGGCAGAGCGGGCATGAGCAAGCTTGAAAAGGTGATTTACGTGGCGGATTACATATCTGCCGACAGAATCTACAACGGCGTGGAAGAAATGCGCCACCTTGCGGGCAAAAGCTTGGAAGACGCGATGCTCTTTGCTCTGGAGTTCTGCATAACAAAACTGGCAAACGCTCGTGAGGTTATTCATCAAAACGGCGTGGCATGCTACAACGAATTACTGATTGAAAAAATAAACAAAGCAAAGCATAGCTAAAGCATAGCTTGACAAAAAATTTTGGAGGAATTATATGACACCCAAAGAATTAGCACGCGAAAC
>CAZMSM010000052.1:0-14293 GCA_964568955.1 uncultured Eubacteriales bacterium
ATCAATCGGGTGGAGCATTTGGGTTTAGAGACCAGCTTCAGGATTGTTTGTCTATTGTTAAAACTTGGCCTACGTTGGCACGCAATCAAATCTTGCATCATACGAAACATCAGTTTTTACAAGGTGATGTGCAACACTGGTGGCATGAACCCAGAGGCTACGGTACACGCACGCGCATTTCCGACGACCGTTTGTGGTTACCTTATGTTATTGCCGAATACATCAGCGTAACCGGCGACAGCGAAATTCTTGCGGAAGAACGTTCTTTTATAGACGATGATTTGTTGGCGTTGTCGGAAGACGAAAGGTACAGCAAACCGCGTGTATCGGATGTAAAAGAAAGCTTATTCGAGCATTGTGTGCGTGCAATTGAAGTTTCACTTAAGTTCGGCCGCAACGGACTTCCGTTGTTTGGTTCAGGCGATTGGAACGATGGGATGAACACCGTCGGTAATTTAGGCAAAGGCGAAAGTGTTTGGCTTGGTTGGTTTCTTATTACCGTTCTTGAAAGGTTTGTGCCACTGTGCAAATTGATGGAACGAAAAGATTTGGCTGACAAATATATCAACATAAAAAATGAAGTTATTAAAGCCATTGAAAAAAATGCATGGGATGGCGATTGGTATCTGAGAGCCTATTTTGACGATGGGACACCCTTGGGTTCGGCACAAAACACGGATTGCAGAATAGATTCAATTTCACAAAGTTGGTCCGTCATTTCCGGTGCGGCGAATGGTAAAAGAGCGGCTACGGCTATGTCCTCACTGGAGGATAATCTTGTAAGTCGTGAAGACGGAATCATAAAACTTTTAGCGCCTCCTTTTGACAAGGGAGAGTCTGAACCCGGTTATATAAAAGGTTATATTCCCGGTGTAAGAGAAAATGGCGGTCAGTACAGCCACGCGGCAGTGTGGGCCGTAATTGCATATGCAAAACTGGGCAAGGGCAATAAAGCATGGGAGCTTTTTGATCTGATTAACCCCATAAACCATACTGATACTGTTAGAGAGCAAGCAAGGTATAAGGTTGAACCCTATGTAATGGCAGCGGATGTATATGCTGCAGCCCCCCATACCGGCAGAGGTGGATGGTCATGGTATACCGGGGCTGCCGGTTGGATGCATTCAGCCGGAATTGAAAACATACTGGGTTTCAAGAAAAAAGGAGAAACACTGATTATCGACCCATGCATACCGCAGGCGTGGGAGAAGTATTCCTTAAAGTACAGATATAACGATACAGTTTATGACATTAACATTAAAAATCCACATGGTGTCAGCAAAGGTGTTGAAAGGATTTCAGTGGATAAAAAGTTCTTCGCCGGCAATCAAATTAGCCTTGTTGATGACGGTAAAGTTCATGTTGTTGAAGTCATCATGGGTGAATAGTGCCGCCCCACAAAAACCGAGCAAAACGCATATTTTTTAAGGGCAGATCACATGGTCTGCCCTTAAAACGTTGAAAAATTGAAACACACGTTTGCTATTTCGCAGAAGCCTGCGCATTTTCGGTTGATTTCGCTTTTTGTTTGGCGAGTTCATCAATACTTTTGACGTGTAGCCGAGCGGCGCCTTGGTACCCTTCTTTTGTTGGTAACAAATCACCTTTGGCAAAAAGCTCTTTTGCCGCTGTTATGGCTTGTGAATATTGCGGTAGCCATTGCTCCTGTGCAATAAGCATTTCATCCACCATTTGCCAGATTTCGGGCGGATTGCAAACAGCACCTGTCAACGGGTCCATCAGCGCGGCTTGTTTTAAGAGTTTAACATCCCCACGCACGGCCGCTTCTATTGAAAGGCGCTGTACCCATACACTTTGTGCGCAAACAGCTGCACAGCCGAGCGGTAAATCGCCAATTCTCGGCACCGAAACACCGTTGGCATCAACATAACAGGGGACTTCCACAATGCAGTCGTCGGGCAAATTTGCAATGCAGTTGTTGTTTACAACATTAAAATGACCTCTGTAAAGACGGCCTGTTTCAAGCGACTCTATGATATATGAAGCGTGTTCTTCTCCACGTTGCGTGCAGTCATATTTTTTTGCCGGTGCTTTCAACCAGTTTGGGAAATCGGTCTCAAACCAATTTCTGCCCTCTAAGCAGACCCTCAAATATCCACCGGTTTCACCGGAACTCCAACTATCAAAACTAATCCAGTTTATAATCTCATCCGAGCGTTTGCGGTACCATGCCAGGTATTCGGAAAGATGACCGTTGGATTCGGTTGAATAATAACCGAATCGGCGCAACATATCGATTCGAACCTTTTCCTTTTCGCGAATCGATTCATTGCCCTCATAGGCTGCCAAAAGTTCATCACCGTCAATGGTTCTGCCGTGATGCTTGATTTGAATATACCAAGTCTGATGATTGATACCGGCACAAATGAAATCGAGCTCTTCTCGCGGGATGTTCAGTACTTGTGCAATTTGTCTTTCGCCGCCCATAACTCCATGGCAAAGCCCTATTGTCGGTACGTGACCGTATTTGTTGGCAGCCCAGGTCAACATCGCGTTTGGATTTGAATAGTTTAGCAACAGCACCCCCGGGTGCGAAACTTCACGCATGTCCTTGCAGAATTCAAGAATCTGAGCGATGCCGCGTTGCCCGTACATGATGCCGCCAATACAAAGCGTATCGCCGACGCACTGGTCAACCCCATACTTTAGCGGGATGTCAACATCCGTTATAAAGCCTTCAAGGCAACCAATTCGCGCACAGCAGATGACATATTTCGCATCAGTCAATGCCTCACGGCGGTTCAAGGTGGCATGAATTTTGCAGTCAACGCCGTTTTCGTCCATATCCCGCTGGCAAAGCTGCGTAACCATATCCAAGTTCTGCTGATTAATGTCCATAAAACAAATGTCAAGTTCACCTTTGAACTCAGGGACACTCATAAGGTCGGCAACCAACTTGCGTGTAAAGCCGATAGAACCCGCACCGATAAAAGTGATTTTGAATTTCTTCATGATGTTGACTCCTTGAGCTGTTTTCGATACTTTAAAGGCTGAAAATTAGCTTAATGATAAGAGCTTAAAAAGATGTTTGGAGCGCAAATGCAAAGCTAATCGGTTTTCTTCCCATTGTATTTAATCAATTTTTGCGCATCGAAAATAGAGCTTTTGGTTCCTGTGGCAGTCAACGCAAACAAGGCGGCGCCAAAAGCGGCTTCTTCCTTGTGTGCGGGGATAAGCAACTCTAGTTCGAATTTATCGGCAAAGAGGTGTTGTAGGGCCGAGTTTTTGCGCAGACCGTTACCGGAACCAATCAAAAGCGAACGCAGTCTATCGTCACCGGCCGACACATACATGGCCTGCAACTCTTGTGCCATACCGTTTAAAAAGCCCCAGATGAGGTGCTGTGGGGTGAAATTAAGTAAACCAATATTTTCAATTGAACCACGTTCTTCAGGGTTGCTGCGTGTTCCGCTCAAGCGAGTGGATATGGTGAGCGGGTTTGTAGGTGGTGCGCTGTTGGACAAAAAGTCATCCATTGCAGGGTAAGCGCTCTTTATTGGTTCGCCAGTAATCAAAGCAACTGTTTGCCTCAAAAAAATCTCTAAAACAGCAAAAGCTCTGCCGCCGCAGAGTGAGGAACCGACGCATAAAAACTGCCGGTCGAAACAGGGACGTATTTCAAGCCCTTGCACCGCGTGTGTTTTGTCGGTCAAGAATGAAATCTGACTTCCGGTGCCGACATTGACCAGAACAGAGTTTTTCATATCACTCACCGAGCCGAGGAAACTGGCCTGGTTGTCGCCGATTGCAACGGACACGGGGATTTGGTTGTTGTATTGGCCAACCACACTGAAAGATTCCGTTACCTTGGGGAAAAGGCTGTAATCCATTCCGGCTTTTTCGATGGACTCTTTGTCGAATTGGAGCGAGTCGATATGGAACAAGCCAAGACTTGCGGCGTCTGATGTGTGCATCAAAGGCTCACTGTTGCCGCAAAGTTTCATCGCCACATAGTCGTGAATGGTGCAAATTTTAGATGCGTTTGCCGGTATCGTACCGTCATGCGCGTGGCAAAAAAGTGTGGTGCCACCGAACCCGGTTGCCATTTTATGGCCTGTCAGTTCTGTTAAATAGTCGGCATAGCTTTGATGCTCATTGAAGGGACGGTTCCCGCTTTCGTCTTGCCAAAAATACAGTGGGCTTACGGCGTTGCCGCAATTGTTCAAATAGAGTATGCCATGCATTTGCCCGGTTATGCCAATGCAAACGGGTAAATAAGATGCGGTAAGGTCAGCTAATATTTCCGTACATTTTTCAAGAATACGTGCCGGATTTTGAATTTTTTCATAATCGAACTTACCGTCAATTGTTGTATCGTTTTCATATGTAACCGATTTAACGACAGTGCCGTTTTCACAATCGGCAACCACGGCGCAAATCGTTGTCGTGCCAATATCAAGACCTATAACCTTCATCCCGGTTGCTCCTTTACAGCGAAGTAGATTCCAAATCAAGCCTTTTAATAATATCCTGCTGAATAGCGGGAGAAAGGTCTAAAAAGTTAACAAAGGTTCCATGTATGCGCATGATATAAACGCCGCTTGGAGCATACTTTTTAGGGTCATCAAGTACTTTGCGCAGGGTGTCCGGCGTTGTGACGTTGACGTACAAATAATAAGGGCAAGTGCCTGTGCTTTTTTCATTGAAAAATAGGGGAGCAATAACTCTTTTTGCGAAATCTTCGCCTTTGCCTTCAAAGCCTTCTGCCTTAAAGAATTTGGGGTCAATGCCAAAATGGGATGCATAGCCACCGCAGAATTTTTCAAAAGGCAGTTGTAGGTTAGAGAGCATTCGGAAGCCCATACCGGAGCCCGCTTCGCCAAACAGTGGGTCAACACCGTAACTGATTTGTTCGCGCGCATGGCGACCATCCGGCGTCGCGCCAACCCAGTAACCGTAAAGCAAGTGCGTTGAAGGGCTGCTCCAGTCCGGTCTGAATGGATTGCCTAGATAGTTTTCAAGCTTGGCCACAATATTCGAGACCTTCTCGGCAATACTTGCCGCTTCTTCGTCTACTTCTTGAATGTTATTGCCAAATTTGGGGTACGACAGCAACAGTTGACGAAGCTCCTCGTTGCCTTTATAATCATCTTTTAACGCGGTAAGCAACTTTTCGGCATCCTCCGGGTATTGTTCAATAAAATTATCAATGGCCGCTATTGAATCGGCTATAACCGCAAGACCATGGATGAGGCAACCACTGCTGTTGTATTTTGTGCCTTGCCGTTTTGGGTCTCTCACATCAATGCCGCTGTATGCGCCGCCCATAAAGGCACTAAGGAAAGGTACGGGCAAGTTGGATAAGGCAATGGACGCGCCGTTGGCTGCCCGAGCCATTTTTTCGGCAAAATACGCTACGTTTTTCATAAACTCCGTGCGGATATTCTTCAACAGCGTTAGCGCATCTGTTTGTGATGCGACCGAGCCGATTTTTTCACCGGTAATGGTTGAAACGCCGTTGTTCAAAGTGAGTTCCAAAATTTTGGGCAAATTGAACCAACTGTTGGTGGTGTTGGCGTTATCTTTACCCATGATTAAAGGTTCTTGGCAGCCGGCAACCGAATAATCTTCAAAATCGACCTCATCCACGCCAAATTTTCGCATCACTTCAAACATAGAGTCGTCGTTAAATAATGACGGTGTGAGGCAACCCGGTGTAAAGAAAAATCGACCCATTTCGCGGTAAAGTTTAGCGGGGGTGTTTTTATGGAGTTTAATTGAAAGGATAGGTTGCGGTAGGTTCATATCATAATATGCGTCAAGAATAGCATAAGTCGTTTCGCTGGTTAAATCTTCACCGCTGCTTGATTTTCCGCCCAGGAGTACGTTTTGCGAAATTGCCCAGCTTCTGTCGCCAACGTTATAAAAGGTCAAGAAGTGTTTGAAGAGCGCGGCGGTTTCATCTCTGCTTTCACCGCTCATCCGGCGATAGGGTTCAAAAATACGGTCCGCATTGCCGACGGAAAAAGCAAATGGGTTTGGGGCTTGTTCGAGGCACATGGTTTGCCACAGCAACAGATACGCTTGCATGGCTTCGTATAGGCTTTCGCAGGGCTTGGCCGGTACTTTACGCAACGTATACTCCATCAGTTCAAGCTGCTCTGCGCGCTCGCCCTTGGCAGTGGCTCTTGCATTTGCAACAATATCCGCATAACGCTTCGACAGGCTGATAACACCGTCAAGCGTCAACTCAATTGAACGAAAGACATTCTTTTTGCCTTCATCGTTCTCATCAAGCATACGGGAATGGACCTCGTTTCGAATGGCTTCCACACCGTATTTCAGCGCCGGGCGAAAGTCGGGAATCAAATGGCCGGTAACTTGTTCGATGAAAAACGCTACCTCTGCAGTATAATCGGAATATTCTTCATACACGGCGGAAAGTGATTTCACATAATCGCTTTGTTTGGTGTAGTCACGCAAGGCTTCGATTCTTTCCGACGGGAACTCATCATTTGGCTCAATATCGTTAAAAACAGCGGTAGGGTCGCAGTAACCGCTGAAGGTTTCAACCTTAAAGGCCGGATTAATCAGGGCATAACTTTTTGCAAAAGCATCCCTTTGTGTTCCCGCAAAAATAGCGTTGTCGCTAACGGTAAGGGGGATGTCGTCAATTATTGCGCGCAGCTCAAGTGCTGCGATAATTTGCTTTGGCTGCTGTTTTGCGCTTTTTGATGCCTTTGCCGCAGCTTCTCTTGCCAAAAACCAACCATCAAGTCGTTTTAAACTTCTTTCCTCTTTAAACAACTCTTTTGCCATTTCGGTTATTTTGCCGGGGTCTGAAATCAACTTTTTCATGGGTTGCCTCCTATATCGTGAATAATTATTTATGTCCGGATTAGTTCTAAACCGTTTGTCTTGAAGATGTTGGCAAAACTCTTAAAATCTTCGTCGCTGACTTGTGCGTTTTTCATTGTATAATCTTTGCCGCACTGCGCCCATTTATCTTTTCCGTACTCATGATATTTTAACAGCTCAAACCGGCAATTTGGGGTACAGAACTCTTTAAACAGTTGTGCAAAACTCATCGCGTCTTTTGTTGAAGCGTTAAAGCCGCCGATAAGCGGTATTCTGATGAGTAGTTGGGAACGGGTTTTAGCGGCATCCGTTATGTTTTTTAAAACTGTCTCGTTGCCCAAACCGGTTGCTTTTTTATGAAGACGACTGTCGTAGTGTTTGCAGTCCATTATAAGAAAGTCGATGAGTGGGAATAATTCCGAAAGTCGCTGGTGACTGCCATTGGTTTCTACCGCGGTGTTGATATCAAGCTTTTTGACTTCCGAAAGCAACACTTTTAGCGCGTCAAATTGCATTGTCGGCTCACCGCCTGTAAAAGTAACACCTCCGCCATCGAAGAACATAGGGCGGCACCGCTTGATTTCATCTATCACATCTTTTACATCTGTTTCAACAAAGCTTAACTGTAAATTACTCGCAGGCAAGCGGGCACATGACTTTGAGGGGCATATTTTGCAACGTTCTCTGTCAATGAACCCATCTTTGATGGCCCCAAAATCACAATACTTATCTATTAAATCGCCCTTGACCATCAGGCATCCGTCTGTAGGGATGCTTTCGGGGTTTGAACACCAAGGGCAATGCATATTGCAACCCTGAAGATGGTAAACAAGTCGGTTACCGGGCCCGTCTTGTGAAAAATTAAAGCCCTTAAACAGTATTTTTACATTCATAGCTTTTTATATTATCCTTCGACTAGTTATTAACGCTTGTCGTTTCTTTTTCCGCATCGGGGGTATAGAGAAAGTCTTTCAAATGTTTCTGGTTGGCACCGATGTCTGCCTCCAAAACGGACTGACCTTTCTTTGTAGCATTTTTCCATGTGTCGTCAGCGGGTATTCGCGTCTGCTCTATGTCATAACGAATATAGATGAGCCCTGCTCCTATCGCGAGCTTTGTCAGCTCCATCGGGTCTAAATCGGTTTCGGCAAGGGGAAGAATATCTTCAAGAATATCCACCAGCTCAAATTTGCCGGTCTTTCTGGCTTTTTCAATAACGGACGTAATTACTTTGCGTTGCCTTTGAGTGCGAAAAAAATCGGAATCAAGGTAGCGAATACGCGAATACCATAGGGCCTCGTTCCCGTCCAACAGGACGCTTTCACCGGCTTGAATGTCGAGGAAAAATTCTTCGCGCATATTTTTCGCTTCTTTTGGCGTGACTTCTACTTGAATACCGCCTAGCTTGTCAACAATTGTTTTGAAGGACTCAAAGTCAACAAGGATATAATTATCTATCTTGACATTAAAGTTGTATTCGATGGTGTCAATCACATATTGTGCGCCGCCGTAAGTACAGGCCGCGTTGAGCTTTGCGTATTTTTTCGTTTCGGGCATATTGACCCAAGTATCTCTCATGAAGGATGTCAACTTAATTTTCTTGTTGTTTTTGTCGATTGAAAAAAGGATCATGGAGTCGGAACGAGATTTTTCGTTTTGCGTTCTCGCATCCACACCGACAAACAAAATATTGACTACTTTTTCGTTTTGCATTAAATCCGCAGTGTTCACATAAACGTTATCTCGGTTGCCGAGTTCATTGTAATCCGTTTTCCGCATAAGGGTATAAATGTATGCAAAGCTTGCCGAAAGGGCAATGGCAAACACCAGGAAAAGTGAAAATACAATTTTTACAAAAAGAAAACGTTTTTTACGCCGTTTGTTTTGCTTTGGTGAAGGCTCTGGCAGGGGTTCGTTATTGGGGTTTAATGGGGGTATGGGTTGTGTGTTGGATTGATTGGAAAAGTAGATGTCGTTCATCGTTGCAGACTCCTTAAAACTATTAAGCTCCAATTCTATTCTACAATAGTCGGATAGGTTTAACAAGACTTAAGTACAAAATTAATACTATATTTATAATTAATTTGCAATTTGGTTTGACATAAGTGGGCATTTCAATTAAAATTAAAATGTGAGTAAGCTGGGCAGCCGCGGGGGCAGTGTAACAACTGCCCGCGAGGAAAGTCCGAGCCCCGCAGAGCAGGATAACGGCTAACGGCCGCCGAGGGTGACCTTAGGGAAAGTGCAACAGAGATATACCGCCCGCCTTGGCGGGTAAGGGTGGAAAGGTGAGGTAAGAGCTCACCGGCACGTAGGAGACTACGTGGCCCTGCAAACCCTATCCGGAGCAACACCGACCGGGGAAGACGGCAGCAATGTCGGCTTGCGCTTGCTCGGCGTATCCCCCGACGGGTGGCTAAAGCCTTGTGGCAACACACGGCGTAGATAGATGGCTGCCATAAATGACAGAACTCGGCTTACAGGCTTACTCGCATTTTAATTTTATTAGACACCGTGTTAGTTCGATATCTGTCGTGTATCGTAACCGGGTATTTCTGAGCGCTTAACATCGTTAGGCGCATTGGTTTATCCGCTGAGATGAATGAAGAATATATTTTTGTTTGCTGAAAAGAGTTTTAAATGCAGGTAACTGACAACGTAATCGAAATTAAAGGCTGTGTCGAAAACATAACCTACCGCCGCGAGGACTCCGGATTTACGGTGCTGGACATCAGCAGCGACGGTGAGCTGGTAACGGTTGTTGGCGTTTTGCCGCAAGTGACTGCCGGTGAAGAACTGCGTCTGAGGGGGCATTGGGATACGCATCCTTCCTTTGGGCGACAGTTTCGTGCGGAACTTTGCGAACACAGTCTACCGGCAACGGCCGCTGATTTACTGAAATATCTTTCATCCGGGATTATTAAGGGCATTGGTCCCGCAACGGCGATAAAAATCGTTGAAGCTTTTGGGGATGAATCCTTTGATGTACTCGAAAATAATCCGCGCCGCCTTTCCTCAATAAAAGGCATTTCTCTCGCGAAGGCTGAGAAAATTTGTTCTGATTTCAAAGCACAGTTTGCCGTGCGTGAAATCATCATTTCGCTTGAGCGTTTTGGTATGACCCCCGGCGAATGCCTGAAAGCCTACAAAGCTTTCGGCGTGAATTCTGTTGAAATCATCCTTCAAAACCCCTATACGCTGTGTAATGAGGGGATTGGCATCGGGTTTGAAAGAGCGGACGCTATTGCGGAGTATTTGCCGGAAAAACCACTGATTGATTATCGTAATGCTTCGGGCATCGTTCACATCGTAAGGCACAACCTTGTCAACGGTCATACTTGCCTCCCGCGTGAAAAGTTGACAGCCCCCGGGAGTGAACTTCTCGAAGTTGAAAAAGATACCATAGAAAAAACTGTGGATTTACTGGTCGGTCAAGGGCAGCTTGTTCAAGAAGAACTCAACGGGAAAGCCTTCATTTTTCTGCCGAACGTCTATAGGGCGGAAAGGAATGCCTCCGACCACATAAAAAGAATGCTCCGTTTCCCCCCCGCGGGGCGGGAAATGCTCGCAAACGAAATCAAAAAGGTAGAGAACAAGCAGGGGCTGTCTTTTGAGGCGAAACAAAGGCAAGCGATAGAAACCGCTATCCAAAAAGGACTGTTAATTCTTACAGGTGGGCCGGGAACAGGTAAAACAACAACAATAAACGGCATATTGAAGCTTTTTGAAATGAGTGGTTTGGATGTTGCCCTGGCGGCACCTACCGGCAGAGCAGCCAAGCGAATGAGCGAGGTAACCGGAAAAGAAGCGAAAACCATGCATCGCCTTTTAGAGGTTGAATGGGATAAGGACGACCGTCCTGTTTTTGCCAGGAATGCCAGGAACCCTTTATCTGAAAACGCTGTCATCATCGATGAGCTGTCCATGGTGGATATATTTTTATTTTCCAGCCTGCTGGACGCATTGCCGATTGGTTGCCGTCTTGTGTTAGTCGGTGATTCCGACCAGTTGCCTCCCGTGGGGGCAGGTAATGTCCTGCACGATTTAATCGGTTCGGATTTATTGCCGGTAGTGGAACTCAAAGAGATTTTTCGCCAAGCGATGGAAAGTTTGATCGTTATAAATGCACATAAAATAGTCCAAGGGGAAATGCCGATTTTGGACAGCCGTGACAAAGATTTCTTTTTTATCAAGAGGAATTCGGTTGCTGCCGCGGCTCAAACCATATGTGAGCTTTGTGCAACCCGTTTGCCTTTGGCATATGGTTTTTCACCGATATCCGACATTCAGGTTCTTTGTCCTTCGCGAAAAGGCGAAGCGGGTACTGTAAACCTTAACAAAAATCTTCAAAAAACCTTAAATCCGCCCGACAAACATAAAAAAGAGATTGTCATCAGAACAAACACCTTGCGCGAGGGCGACAAGGTTATGCAGGTAAGAAATAATTATAACATTGAGTGGGAAAAGGGTAGCGAAAGTGGAACCGGCATATTTAACGGAGATGTCGGCATTTTGCAAGAAATCGACATTCCCTCGGCGACCATCATCATTGTGTTTGATGACAGAACGGCCACATATACCATCGAGCAAGCAACTGATTTGGAACTGGCGTATGCGGTAACCGTGCATAAAAGCCAAGGCAACGAGTTTGAGGCGGTTATAATGCCGGTCATAAGCGTTATCCCTATGCTCGCGTACCGCAACCTACTTTACACAGCAGTAACCAGAGCCCGGAAAATGATGATTCTTGTCGGCAACGCCGGGCAAGTACACGCAATGGCGGAAAACAACAGAAAGGCCAGGCGGTATTCGGCCTTGCGCTATTTTTTGATGCAGGAGTAGCCGAATGCATAAGTTAACAGACCTTGTCGATTCTTTATTAACCGCGATATATCCAAGGCGTTGTGGGCTGTGTGGCAAGGTCATTATCCCGGCCGCCTATATGTGCAAGGACTGTGAGGAAAACGTCCCTCGCGTATTGCCACCGTTGTGCCTCTTATGTGGACGGGGCAAGAACGAATGTCTTTGCAAAAATTTTCGATTTTATTATTCGGGGCTTGTGGCTCCTTTTTATTACGAAGGCGCGGTTCGTCGGTGCATTCACCGGTTTAAATTTTACGGCAAAACGCAAAACGCTCGTATGCTTGGCAAGGCAATGGCCGATACCGTTATTCGGGAATTTGTAGGCAAAGAGTTTGATTTTATTACAGGCGTTCCCCTTACCAAAAAAAGTTTAAAGAGCAGAGGGTTCAATCAAAGCAATTTGCTTGCAAATGAAGTCGGAAAAGTATTGGAGATAAAACCCGTACATGACTTGTTGGTAAAGATTTATGACACACCGGCACAGCATACAATGAATTCCTCTATGCGAAGAGGGAACTTGGCAGGCGTATTTGATGTTAGCGATCCGTCACTTATTAAAAATAAAACGATACTCATTTGCGACGATGTGGCCACAACCGGCTCAACCATAAATGAATGTTCGAAAATGCTCTTGCTTCGCGGCGCAAAAGCGGTTTACTGTGTAACCGCAGCTGTAACCGGAAAAGCAAGGTAAACACGGCAAAGGGAGGTGAAACAATGCTCGGCATTAATATCGGTATCGATTTAGGCACAACGGCAGTCGTCATTTTTGTGCAAGGCAAGGGTATTGTTTTATCCGAACCAACTGCCGCAGCATATGACAAAAAAAGCGGAAAAATGATAGCGGTTGGGAAAAAGGCCTATAAAATGTTGGGCAAAAACCCATCATCCATCAAGGTTGTTTTACCCATCAGGGATGGTGTTGTTTCCGATTTTTCGGTTACGCAAAACATTTTGCGTTATCATCTGCAAAAAATATGTGGCAACATGGTTTTTAAACCCAATATTATCATCTGCTTGCCCTCCACCGTAACCAGTCTTGAAAGGCGAACGATACTTGATTTGGCAATTTCCGCAGGAGCGGGCAAGGCCTGTCTGATCGAAGAACCCTTGGCCGCAGCACTGGGTGCCGGTGTTGAGATAAACCGCCCGAAAGGTGTGATGGTTGTTGACATTGGCGGCGGTTCGGCGGATATTGCGGTATTGACGATGGGGAGCGTTTCCGTTTCGAAATCGGTAAAAACTGCAGGGAACGCTTTTGATGCGGCGATCGTGCGCTATTTCCGTAGGGAAAGGGATGTCATCATCGGGGAAAGAACTGCGGAAAAAATCAAGATTAAAATCGGTTGTGCCTATCTTCGTCAAGCGGAGCTTGCCATACAGGTGAAAGGCAAAAATTATATTTCCGGTATGCCCGCAAGACTGGAAGTGTCCTCCACAGAGATTTATCTCGCCATCAGGGAACAACTTGAATCTCTTTGCGATTCAGTACGTTCTGTTTTGGAACTAACACCGCCAGAGCTTTCGGCAGACATCGCCGAAAGTGGAATCATCCTAACCGGCGGTGGCGCTTTACTCGGCGGTATAGACACGCTTTTGCAACAAAAAACCGGTATAAAAACATTTATAGCGGATGAGCCTTTGCTTTGTGTGGCAAAGGGTATCGGTAAAGTGCTCAAGAATTTCGACATTCTTTCGCAGTCGGGGTTTGTATTTAAAACAGCGGAAGAAATTAAAGGGTATAAAGATTACATATAAGATTTTATGCTTTGATTAACACTATTATTAAGAGGAGTTGTTTGATATGACAAATGTTATCGCACACAGGGGGGCATGCAAGGTTGCCCCGCAAAACACCATACCGGCGTTTCAAAAAGCTATTGAAATGGGTTGCGACGGGTTTGAAAATGACGTTCATCTTACAAAGGACGGGTTTATTGTTATCTGCCACAATCACGACATTGATGAAACGTCAAACGGCACCGGTTTCATTGCGGATTACACGCTGGAAGAACTGCGTAAATTTGACTTTGGTTCCTATTTTTCACAAGAGTTCGCCGGGACAAAAATTCCGACTATCGATGAGTTTCTTGACTTGTGTGGTAATTTAAAGGTCGTTAATATCGAGATTAAAACGCCCAAACAAAAGGGTACCGACCTTGTGCGTAAAACAATTGAAAAAGTAAAAGAATTCGGGTTGTTCGACAAGTTGATTGTCTCCTGTTTCAACAAGGATATTTTGATTGAGTGCAAAGAGGTTGACCCAAAAACCCGCACAGGGATTCTTTACTCCATGGAATGCCCTTACACCGAAATTTATGATGACCCGGTTGCTTTTGCAAAAAAAATAAATGCGGATGCTATTCACCCGCTTGGTATTCTTGTTGATGAAGATTACATTATCGATTGCCATAAGGCAGGTCTCATTGTAAACCCGTGGACGATTGACAAACCGTATGCGATGGAAAGACTGCGTGACTGGGGCAGTGATGGTGTGATAACGAATTACCCGGATGTCGCTCGAAAAATTATCGGATAAAACAAGACCGCACAGCCAAAGCTGTGCGGTCACTTTTTAGGCAAAATATTACAGTCTCTCGTATCTGTCAAA